>WRCW01000009.1 GCA_009783755.1 Spirochaetaceae bacterium | reverse complement strand
CCATGGGAACTACAGGTGAAAGCCCAACAATAGTACAGGAAGAGCAGATAAAAATAATTGAAATGACAATAAAACAGGTTGCAGGCAGAGTATCTATAATTGCAGGTAGCGGATCAAACAGTACAGAAGAAGCTATAAGAATGACAAAGCTTGTAAAAAATTGTGGCGCTAATTATTCCCTGCAAGTAGCTCCTTATTATAATAAACCCAGCCAGGAAGGTTTTTACAGACATTTTATGTCAATTGCAGATTCAGTTGATATACCGTTAATAATCTATAACATACCGGGAAGAACAGGTAAAAATATTGAAAACACCACAATGCTTAAACTTGCAAAACATCCAAACATTTGCGCTGTAAAAGAAGCAAGCGGAAATATTGGACAGATTATGGAGCTTATAGCAGAAAAGCCAGATAAGTTTGACGTTGTTTCCGGAGATGATAATCTTTTATTTCCGATAGTTGCACTTGGAGGAACAGGAATTATTTCTGTAGCCAGCAATCTTATACCGGGAAAGATGGTGGAACTTACAGAAGCAGCACTCAAGGGAAATATGGCAAAAGCAAAAGAACTGCATTATAAGCTTCTTCCATTTTTCAAAGCAGAATTTATTGATACTAATCCAATTCCCATAAAATATATGATGTATTTAAAAAACATGGCAAAAGAAGTATATAGACTACCGCTATGCGAACTAAGCGAAAACCACAGAAAAGAAGTTAAATCTGTTCTGGAAAAAATGGGAATTTTATAACATATTGTAATTATTATCTACACAGCAGCTTTGCTTCTCGGACAGGCAAAGCTGTTTTTTTATTTCAATTCAATTAACCTTTCATAAAGCGATGCTATTTGGGATACATCCAGTTTTTCGGCTCTTATACCAGGCGAGATGTTTTTTTCGTGAAGTATTTCTGTAATTGTTATATTTTTACCCCCTGCCTTTTCCTGGGACAACTCTACAGTTTTCAGATTATTAAGTATTGTCTTTCTTCTTGCTTTAAAAAGAGTTCTAAGAAATTGCGAAAATGCTTTCCTCTCTTTTATAGAAGAATATCTGCAATGGGGAGTCATTGATATAAGCGAAGAAGTTACATCAGGCACAGGGAAAAAAGCCACGTTCTTTATATCTGTCTCAATTTTAATATCGCATGCGAACTGGCAAAGAACAGAAAAAGAAGAATAATCTTTTGTTCCTGGTTTTGCTGCTATTCTTTGTGCTACCTCTTTCTGCACAGTGAAGACCATTTTTTCCGGCACACTATTTTCTTCAATAAGGGATGCAATAATTAAAGAAGCTGAATTATAAGGCAAATTTCCAAATATCCTTGAAGGATCAGTCATTCCGGAAGAGGTCTTATGCTTTTTCCATGTTTTAATAAAATCTCCCTCTATTACTTCTATCCTGTTGTTAAAAATCTTTTTTAAGATTTCTATAAATCCCTTATCAATTTCAAAAACAGATAATTTTCCTGTTTTAAGCTTTTCAAGTATAAGAGTTGTCATGCTGCCTAAGCCAGGTCCTATTTCCCATATATCTGAACCCGGATCTATATCAATAACAGATAAGATATGCTCTCTTACATCCTTTGAAATAAGAAAGTTTTGCCCAAATCTTTTTTGCGGAGCAAGTCCATTCATTAAAAGAATATCTTGTATATTTTTAGGAGAATTATAATTCATTTAAACCTTTTAGAGAAATTTAGTATTTTAAATTTTTCATTTTTTAAGTATGGAAACATTACCAGTAATATAACAAAAAAGTTAATAATAATTAATATAAAAACAGTGATAGAATTTGTTTTAAAAGAAGGAAAGTTTGTAAAAAAAGCAGCGCAATGATGAATCATGGTTGAAAGTATTTTTATTAAAAAAGAAATTGGAATAACCAAAATATCTGTAAAAATAACAATTATTACTCCTGGAAAAGCAACAAGCATAAATATTGTTACAAGAAAAGACATAATAATAGACGCTGCAAGTCCTGAAAAATATATTTCACCAAACACTATAGAAGATAACACCAATGATGGAAGCTGCGCTGCCATAGTAAATGCAAACTGAGTTGCCAAAAAAGGGGGAATAAATTTAAGGAAAATACGATGCAAATAAGGACAATAAAATATAATGCCAGCCATTGCTAAAAACGAATATTGAAATGAGAGGTCCCCTGCTTCATCAGGTGCAATCAAAACAGTTATTGCGTAACTTAAGACAAACAACTTGCCAATATCAACACCTCTCCCCATCATTTTTGCCAGAGTAATAATGCTAAAAAAAATAAATGCGCGTAAAAGAGGTACAGACATCCCTGCAAAAAGGGCAAAAAATAAATTAAATACTAGAGCTGCTATTATTGCTTTTTTTCCACCCAGTATTTTTTTAAAAGAAAATAACACAAACATTGTAACTACACCTAAATGCATTCCCGAAAGAGCAAGGATATGGGAACACCCTGCTTTTCTTATATTTCCTGAAAGTATGGGATCCAAATCAATCCTATTACCTGTAAGCAGAGCTGAAACAAGCCCATCACCTGCATCTATTTTCTCTATTGCATTAAAAACAGGTTTTGCTACTTTATTTCTGTAATAACTTTGTTTTGACTCTTTAAGCAAAATAACTTCTTTGCTATTTATCAATGGTAAAGGATTAAAAAACAGGAGATTAAAATAATTATATTCAACATTAAAATTAGGATTAATAATTTTAATCAAAGAACCTTTATATAAATATTTTCCTTTTGAAACAACTTTAATTGCCCCTTTAGAAGCTGCTGTAATATTTGTAGTTGAAGTGACAGAATTAATTTTAATGCTATAAAGGAATTTCCCTCTTTTTAAAGGTATTGAATCTGATATCAGAGTTCCTTCCATGGAAAATATTTTATCAGCAGAAAAAGGGAGTTGTGGAAGTTGACTCCTAAGCAAAGGGAGAAGCAAAGTAAAAAATATCACAATAGAAACCATTATTAATAGTTTAATATAATATGTTTTTATTACTTTATCGCTTTCTGAGTTGATAATAGCACATCTCCCTGTCCAAACTTAAAAAGGAGCTTCTCTCCTTATAGGACTATTGTATTAAGAGACATGCTTGTTTTCATAAGTAATTCAATATTTTTGACAGGTTTTTAAGATTGGCTATCAATCTGGATCAATCTTGAAAAATTCCATAAACATAACCTAAAATCTTGTTTTTCATACTAAAACTTAGCGGAGCTGCTTTAATATGTAGCACAGACTGGTTTTTATTCTGATTAAAATTAACGCCTCTGACAATACCGCACATTACAATATCTTCGCCGGAAAACTTTGATTGAACTTTTACATAAATTCCTGCTCTTGCTTTTCCGCCTATAAGTATTGCTGCACCATCTTCCGAGATATCCAAAAGCATACATTTTATACCTGATGATCTCTCAGGTGTTTCATTAACAGCATTATTATTTATTGAAAAAAGAGATGCGTTTTTATTTGCCTCAACTCTTATAGATCCTCTTTTTTGGCTTCTTACAAGATTATCAGCATGTGCAACATGAAGAATTGGTACTTTGCTGTCAATAAAATCATTCAATATTCTTGTTTCAAAAACATAACCTGCATCATCTGCCCGCCAAAAGTACATATTTACTTTTTGCCCTGCCCATGATACGCCCAAAGGAAGCTGCGGTCCCGAAGGATATGATATTGCAAAATATTTCTTAAGATTTTCAACAACATTTGAAACATAGTTTCCTACACCAGGAAGTGTTATTTTCATAACCTGTCTTACTGCTATTTTTCTGCTTGTTGTTATTCCTATTTTATATTTAGGCTGCTCAAACTCAATTTTTTTTCTAAAATCAAATACTTTAGATATAACTGCCTGATCAACATTGCTGGTACCGCTTCGGTATTTCAAAATCATGCTTTTTAAAGCCCTGTCGACCTGTTTTACTGACCAGAAAAGTGAAACAGGGTTTTGGATACTGCTTTCTATAGCAACTTTTTTAAGAAGATGAATTTCATTTAAGGAAAATCCACTTTCACGTCCCCGTGTATAGAATTGGACCCACGGAAAGTTGTCACTTGCAAATAGTCTGATAAGTATGATAGCTGCTAGTAAAACTACTATTATTATAATAAAAATTAACATATTATATCTTTAATATTACACAAATTTTTTGCGTTCGGCTAATACCGATTAATTACTAAGTCATTATCGGCACTTACGCAGCTATTATTACCAAAGTTAATACTTTTATAATAATAGATTATATATTACAAAACATTTGCTTTGATGTATAGAGATGAAATATATGAAAATTAAAGAATATCTATTTTATTCTGAACCTTTTTTGCTTTATTTTGCACTTTTTTTCCCATCAGTATTTACAAATAGTGCAATAACCTCTTTTTTTACCTCAAATAATATCATGATAAATTACATAATAATCTCAATTCCCCAAATTCTGCTTATTCTCTATATTTTTTATATTAAAAAATGGAATCATACAGATAATTTCATCTTTACAGGTCCTGGCACTATTTTAAAAACAATTTTCTTAATAATAATTTATACAGTTTTATTGATTGTTTTTACTAACTCAGTGGCATTAATACTAAAAATAACAGGTATCATGCAGAATGTCCCAAGTATAGTCAGCTCAAAACAATTTATACCTTTTTATTTTTTAGTGTCTATTATTACAGGATATAGAGAAGAACTCTTTTTTAGAGCATATTTGATTAAGTTTTTTGAAAAGTCTCCAAACAAAACATTTTTAGCAATATCAATATCAGTTATGTTTGCAATCTGCCACATATCACAGGGTTTTGGAGCTATTATTGTCTCATTTCTTAACAGTATGTTTTTATGTTTTATCTTTTTCAAACACAAAAATATTCATATAAATGCTTTGTCACATGCTTTATATAATTTTTTTGTTCTGTTAGCCTCTGTTTTTATAGTATAATTTGTAATATTATAACTTATAATAAAATTCATATTCAAAATAACAGGACATATAAAAATGTTAAAAAAACTATCAATTATGATTTTTTCTTTACTGTTTGTTTTTATAATACAAATTCAGTGTGATCCTTTTAGAGAAAATCTTAAAAACCTTGATTTTCAGATTATTACAGATGATATTAATTATTTTGATTTTAAATTACTTGATTTAAATGGCAATGAGGTTAGCCTTAGCAATTATCAGGGTAAAGTAATAATGCTTAATTTTTGGGCAACATGGTGCCCTCCTTGCAGAAATGAAATGCCTTCAATGGAATCGCTTCATAAAAAAATGGAAAACAGCAATTTTGTAATGCTTGCAGTCAATATCCAGGAGAAAAGCTCTACTGTAAAAGAATTTATTCAGAAAAACAAATATTCTTTTCCAATTATTCTTGATGAAAAAGGAGCAGCAGCAGAGAAATATCAGATCAGGGCAATTCCTACAACCTATATCATAGATCCAAAAGGAAAAATTGCCGGAGTTTTTTCAGGTTCAAGAAATTGGAATTCTAATGATGTTGTTAAAATTTTCAAAGAATTATCAAAGTAAACTGGGTTTGTATTTTTCTTTGACTACTTCATTTGGTATGTATAAACTCTGGAAGCAAATACATCTCTCTCGCCCGTTTGCGAATGAACTGTAAGAAATTATGAGAAAATTTAAGAACCAGACTATATTATTTTTTACCTTTTTACTTTGCACAGCCTCCACAACTATCAATGCCCAGATAAATATACCACAGCTAATACAAGCACCAGAGCCTGAAATTTATTTAACTGTTGATAAAAATATAAAAAATAATTTACTTAAAATATCTCTCTTATATAAATTTCCTGATAATTTTCATCAAATTTATGATCCTGATTTTTTTAAAGCAGAAATAATATCTCCTGCTGAGTTTTCAACATATAAAATCTTATATCCAAAAGGAATTAATAAAAAAGGGGTAATAAATTACTACAAGACTAGCCTTCTCATTATTGAGGTTGATATAACGTCTCTTCCTAATGGTTTTTATGATACAGTTATTGAAGCAGGATACCAGCTCTGTGACGAAAAAGACACATGTTACTTACCTGGAAAAAAAATATTATCTTCCCAAATCGAAATCAATCGCAATTATGAATTTCAAGCTGCATCTACTGCATCAAATACAGGAAAAATAAATATATTAAAATATATTGTATTTGCTTTTATTGGAGGAGTTCTTCTCAACTTAATGCCCTGCGTATTCCCTCTTATTGCAATAAAAACTATTTCCCTTTCTTTTCAATCAAATGATGATAAGAAGAAAATTCTTTTCTCATCATTAAGTTATGGAGCAGGAATTATTGTATCGCTTATTATAATTGCCCTTTTTTTAATAGTTTTCAAAGCTTCCGGTAAATTTGCAGGGTGGGGATTTTATATGCAAAATCCTACATTTGTTATTTTCCTCGCAACTATAATATTTATTTTTGCATTTTCAATGTTTGATATATTGCCAATAACGGTCCCGGCTTTTGCAGGGACAAGAATGGAAAAGCTCCGCTCTTTATCTAAAGGATATGCAGGTCATTTCCTTACAGGAATTTTTGCAGTATTTATTGCATCTCCATGTACTGCTCCCCTGTTAGGCTCTGCAATAGCTTTTGCATTATCAGCAAATATGGTTATAATTCTTATTTTTTTTATTTTTATAGGAGCAGGGTTTGCAGCCCCTTTTGTTTTTTTGGGTTTTTATCCAAAACTTATAAAAAATCTGCCCAAACCAGGGAAATGGAACTTAATACTAAAAGAAATAATGGGATTTGTACTACTTGGAGTAGCAATATATCTTATCTCTCCTGTTATAAAAAAATATCCTGAAAATGCAACAAAAATATTTTGTTTTTTCTTTATAACAGCGATTGCAGCATGGTTTTATGGTAAAACAGTTTATTCAGGAATTTCTGCAAAAATAAAAATCATATCATTTTTCATATTTATAATAATCATTATATGCAGTTGGATTTTTTTAATTGATCCTATAAAAAAAGATTATGGAAATAGGGTAAAATATCAGAAAACTTATTTAGAAAAAGATTATATAAAACAGTTTTCAGCGGAACTTTTTGCAAACCTCAACTCACAAAATATACCTGTATTTATAAATATTTATGCAGACTGGTGCACAACATGCAAAATTAACGATAAAATAATCTTTTCATCCAAAAAAATAGATAAATTTTTTACAGAAAATGGAATTATTATGCTTAAAGGTGATTTTACTGAATACAATAGTGAAATAGCCCAGTGGATGAAAGAGTTCAATAAAACAGGAGTTCCTGTTTATGCTTATTACCACAGCGCAAAAGATAATTCAAATCCTCTTTTTTTCCCTGAGATTCTTACAAAACAAATTATTATTAAAAAAGTATCAGATACCTATTTAAAATAATATTTCTTTATGTATACAATGATATAATAAAATTAGTTTGCAGCAGAAAATTATTATGAAAGATATTAAAGAATTATTACCTCTCAGAGAACCTATTCTTTTTGTTGATGAAATAGAAAAATCAGATGAAAAAGAAATTATTGCATATAGAACATTTACGCCATCAGAATATTTCTTTAAAGGACATTTTCCGGATTATCCTGTTGTACCGGGAGTTATTCTTGTAGAAACAATGGCTCAGGCAGGAGGCGCTGGAATAAGCCAGTCCGGACTGCTGGGCAATTCACTTTTCTTTTTAGCAACTGTTGATAAGGCAAAATTCAGGAAACAGGTTAGACCAGGAGATAAAGTAAAATTGGTTATAACAAATGTACGAATATCAAAAGCAATGTTAAAACAATCAGGCAAAGCATATATTGGCGATGAGGTAGCAGCAGAAGCAGAATGGCTTTGTCTTGTACAACCAGAGGGAAGTAAATGACAATCACTAAAAGGATAAAAGAAACTACTCTTAAATATCCGGATGTTGCTGCAATTTATTCAAAAAATAAAGAAGGAATATTTGAAAACATATCTCACAAAGATTTTTTCAGGAAAATAGAAATTGCAGGTGCAGGATTTATTGAAATAGGAGTTAAAAGAACAGATCATGTAGGAATTATTTCTGATAACAGAAAAGAATGGATCATCTCTGATCTTGCGATCATGGGAATAGGTGCTGCAGATATTCCACGAGGCTCTGATTCAACAACAATTGAAATAATATTTATACTTAACCATGCTGATTGTAAAATAGTAATAGCAGAAAACAGTGCTCTGGCTGTAAAAATACTTGAGAATAAAAATGAACTTCCGCTTCTTGAAAAAATTATTATCTTTGATAACAACAACAGCTCTCTTGTTGATGAAAAAAAAGGGAATATAAATATTATTACTTTTGATGAAGTAATGGTATTGGGGCAAGAAAAACTGGAAAAAGATAAAGAAGTATTTGAGAGAGAACTTGAAAAAGGGAATCTGGATGATGTTGCAACTTTGATCTATACATCGGGAACAACAGGAATACCTAAGGGAGTTGTCCTTACTCATAGAAATTTTATATTTCAATTAGACAGAGTTACCGGTAAGTATCTTCTTATAAAACCTTCAGAAATCATGATGAGTATTCTCCCTATCTGGCATTCATTTGAAAGAACTTGTGAATATATCTTTTTAGAAGCAGGCGGAGCAATAGCATATTCCCAACCAATAGGATCTGTGCTTATAGCTGATATGGCTGCTATGAATCCTCAGTGGATCATATCTGTTCCAAGAGTATGGGAAGGGGTAAGAAGCGCCATCTTAAGAACAGTTAAAAAGGGTAAAAAAATATCCAAAATACTTTTCAAGTATTTTGTTTTTATTGGAGAACTTTATAATGACATGGTTGCAAGGTTAATAGGAACTGTCCCGCAGTTTCATAAACGGAGCCGTATTTTAGATATTTCTTTTTCCTTGCTTCCTCTCTTACTGCTATGGCCTGCGAGAATGCTTGCCAAAGTTGTTGTTTATAAAAAAATAAGAAAACTTTTTGGAAATCGTTTTATTTGCGGTATCTCCGGAGGCGGCGCACTTTCATCAGGTGTAAGAAGATTTTTTAATGCAATGGGAATACAAGTCAACGAAGGATATGGGCTTACGGAAACAGCGCCGATACTTTCTGTCTGTATGCAAAAGAGACCTGTTCATGGAACAGTTGGCCCTCTCTTTCCTGGTGTTGAATTTAAAGTTCTTAATAAAGAATTAAAGCCTGTACCTCATGGGAAACAAGGGGTGCTTTTTGTAAAAAGCGATCAGGTAATGAAAGGTTATTATAAAAACAAGGAAGAGACAGATAAAGTTCTGCAAGATGGATGGCTTAACACAGGAGATATTGTTATTGCAACAATCAACCGCGAAGTTAAAATAATTGGGAGAGAAAAAGAGACTATAGTTCTTAATGGCGGAGAAAATATTGAGCCTGTGCCAATTGAAAACAAATGTCTTGAGTCTGATTATATTGATCAAATTATAGTGCTTGGACAGGATCAGAAATTTTTAACAGCTCTTATTGTACCGAATTTTGAACTTATTGAACAAAAAGCTGTAGAATTGGAAATACCATATATGGATAAAGAAGAACTTGTATTATCATCAGGAATTAATGAGATTATTGAAAAAGAGATAACTTCCAGAATTAATGCAAAAAATGGGTTTAAACATTTTGAAAATATTTTCAGGTTTAGGCTTATATCAAAGTCTTTTGAAGTTGGAAAAGAGCTCACCCCTTCTTTAAAATTAAAAAGACCGGTAATAAATGAAATTTATGCAAAGCAGATAAAAGAACTTTTTAAGTAATAGCTGAAGAGCATCTTCTCCATTGTAAGCTTCCGGTATTGCAAAACTACAGAAGCTACTGCTGTAAACTACTATTACAACAAAAGACTCAGAGCATGAATTACGCTATACTATGTAACTTGTATGATGAAATTATTATATTATAGCAGATATTCTTGCTTTGATTTTATCATTCCCTTTCTGTGATCTTCTTTTAAACCAATCACCGACCCTTTTATCTTTTACAGCTTCCTGAATCAACTCCATTGCATCATCAATAAAAATATTATCATCCATCTCAAGCATTACAGCTATAGGCTCAAGAATATCCATAGATCCTTCTTTTATAACACTATCTATATAGTAAAAAACTTCATCAACTAAAATTATTTTTTCCCCTTGAGCTATTTCATGAAGATTGCCTAATTCAATTCTTGATAATGTCGCATATTCTGAATTCGGAAATATTAATATACAGTTTCTAAGTACAGACTCTATAAAACTGTCATCATATTTTACAGAACCCTTTTTTATGCCATTCCATAAATTAAAAGAATATCCCTGCAGTTTTGAAAAATATCTGCTAAGCTGCAGATAATTATAAAACACATCTTCTGTGCCAAGCCCTGACTGAAGCATTGAAGCAAGTCTTAAATAATTATAAAAAACAATTGGAACTTCCGGTGTTATCTCTGTAAAAATAGCTTCTGCAATATTCCATTCTTCATTTATGAAACTTCTATAGCCTTCTATTATTTTGAGAGATCGATGTGATTCTTCATTTTTTTCATACAGAAGATCAATGCTTTTTAATATTTCTTCATTACTTAAATCATTGTATAATCTCAAAAATTCTATTTCAGAAAAAATAGCTATAAGAGAAGAAACAGATGCCCCTACCTGATCAAGAATTTCTGCCTGCTGAAAACCATAACCGCGTACATCAGGGCTTTTAAGCTTTATTTCATCAACTATTGAAACCATTAAAGAAATATAGTCTTCTGCTTCCTGGGCAATGCTTAAAATATAATAAAAAGCAAAGAGGTCCTGTGCTGTAAAAATATTAACATTTGTTCCCCATGCTTTTTTAAAAAACAGTATAGCTTCGTTATTTTTCTTTTCACTGATATGAATTTGGGCAATTGTTAGAGAAACACCGGCAGGATCATAATCATCACTACCTAGCGCGCTCATTCCCATTTTTAAACTCTCGCTAAAATTTCCTTTATGAAAAAGGTATTCTGAATAGTTAGCATAAAAAATATATTTCTCATCTCTTTCTCTGCTTTTTTTTGCTGTTTCAATCCCTTTTTCTAAAAACAATTCAGCAAGTTCCGGTTTTTCCATGCCAAGATAAATAGCTGCAATATTTACTTTAGTTCTAAGCTTTTCAGGATACTTTTTATCAAGATCTAAAAGAGCATTTAAAAGTTGATCACCCTGTTTTTCGCTCATTATTTTTTCAAAATCTTCAAGAAAAGATTTTTTATTGCCACACGAAAAGAATATAAAAAAAATCAACAAGAATATAATAATTTTTTTCACTTTAACTCCAACTATTACCTCTAATAATATCATATTTTTTTATAAATCAAACCATGTTTTATTTATTATTATTCCAAATGATAAAGAGATCTCTTTTATGCTTTATAATTCCCGGGATTAGGTGCTTTTACAATAAAAAATTCAAGAATAGAGCCTGAGCCATTTGCGACATTCATTTTAATATTATAGGGAATATAAACTATGCTTCCTGCTTCATAAGACTTACTATTATCTTCCCCAAGGCGAAGCGCTATTGTTCCCTGCACTATTATAAAATAGGTATTGGAATTTGAATAATGTTCAGGCAAAGAATCTCCTGCAGAGAGAATTACATGATTTATTGCTGAAAAATCATCATCAACTATTTTTTCAATTAATTTACTTGAAGAGTTTTTAAATTTATATATAGTTTCCATACTTAAATGTTCCTTTTATTTTTCATATATTATTCTAATTATCATCTGATTTGTTTCCGCTTCTTAATCCATTAAAGATCTCAATAATTTTATTTGCCTTTTTTTTGGATTGTTTGCCTATTACAACAGCATCACCTTCTATGGAAACTACTATAGTATCAAAAAATATCCCTATATAGTGAAAAACATTTGTTATTTTATCTATCGGGAATGCCCAGTGCTGTAGACCGCCATACAAGGTTCTGTATTTTGCTACATAGACTCCCTTATCAGTTATAATAACAGGATACTTCGATGTTTTTAACTGATGAGCTTTTGTCATAAATAGTATTTTTTCATCATCACTTATACTGCTGGCAGCAACATAAAAAAGTCTTCTGTTAAATATATTGATCCATATACCAAATTCTTTTGCTTTTATTGATAAATTATTAATATCCATTTTTTCCCTTATGTTAGCTGAAAATATTTCCAGGTAACTCTCTGCTGATATGCCAAAAAAAAAGAGCGAACGAGGGGAATCGAACCCCCGGCACAAGCTTGGGAAGCTTGGGTATTACCATTATACGACGTTCGCAAAATTTAGAACTGTATATAAACAGTTACCAATTTAACTGAAATTATTGTATCTGAAATAAATAGCTTCTGTCTACCTCTTAACTATAAAATGAACTTGGTCTTTGCCCAGAACAGATATCACAAGAATTGTCCCTTCGTCTTCAAAATAAGGGAGAGAAAAAGGGCCTCCTCTATGTTTCATCTTAAAAACTTCTTCCTTTATCCCATCCTGCGATATTATATAAAAAGCTGTATCAACTGCCACAGGCTGTTCCGGAAGTGTTCTTTTTAGAATTCCAAATATTTTTTTATCAGATGGAGCAGGCGGAGTAATTATAAGTTGAACAATTGTTTCAAGCGGTACATTTTCTTCTTTTCCCGGCATCTGTTCTACAACAACTCCACTTTTTTCATCTTTTTTTGCATTTCTCTGGGTAAACAAAAAAGGAAGATCAAATGAAGCAGCTTTTTTCATTGCTGTCATAAAATCAAGATCCTCAAAAGCAGGCACAGAGTAATTCTTGCCCTGAGCTCCCATACTTACAACAAGGTAAAGCTCTGTAACCCCACCTGAGATATCTGTTCCCGGTACAGGCTTCTGTTCAAGTATTGTTCCTTCAGGTCTTTCACTATGGATCCTCATCAGAGGTTCATTTATTTTTAACAAAGGTCCATAAGATTTTAAGTGTGTTTCAAGATCTCTAATATGCCAGCCAATATAATTTTCAATTTTATCAATGATTGCGCCTCTGCTTACTCTTAAAATTACCTGATTTCCTACTTTTTTTATTGTTCCAGGATTAGGGGACTGTTCAATAACACTTCCCTTATCTTGTGAATCAGAATATTTTAATTGTATCCTGCTGTTAAGCCCTCTATCCTGAATTGCAATCAAAGCTTCTTCAAGCTTCATACCAGTAACATCAGGAATCATGACCTCTTCTCTGCCTTTAAGTGTGATCATAAATGCCAAAGTACATGATAAAATCATGAACAGAAGAAGTCCTGTTACAACATATATCATTATTTTAAAAAATCTTGTATTTTGATCATCCCCGCTTTCAGGAAGGATTTTTTTTAGTTTATTAATCCAATTTAAATTCAACATATGATCTCCGGATTTTCACAGATTACACCTTAGCAGTTTTTTAGTAAATCATTTTCCAAAATAGATCCTAAAAAATCTTTAGAACCATTTAAAAATGACTTAAAATTCATTTCATTTTTTGACTGCGGCTTTATCTTTGTTACAGCCAAAAAACTATCTTTTGTTTTTATATAATTTCCTTGATTTTTATCAACAAAAGCAACAGTACCTGGTGCAATATCTGCGATATTTATATTTTTAATACTATTTTCAGACACTAATTGACACTCTGTAATTACTATAAGTTTTCCTTTCCAATATGTAAAGATTCCAGGCCAATTCTTATATGCTCTGAATTTCCTTTCAATTTGTTCGCTTTTTTCATTCCAGTCTATAAGGCCATCTTCTTTTTTTATAAGAGAACAGTAGGATGCAAGAGAGTGATCCTGCGGTATTGAGGAGTAGTTATCCGAAATAATATCAGCAAGAATTTCTGTAATAAGCAAAGCACTTTTTGCAGCAACATCTTCTGAAAGAGAATCAACATTCTCTTTTCCTGTCAGAGGAAAATTCACTTGCTTTACAATATCTCCTCTGTCCATTTTAAGAGCCATCTTTTGTATTGTAATGCCTGTTTCTGAATCTCCTGCAAGAATAGCTGCTGGAATTGGTGAAGGGCCTCTGTATTTAGGGAGCAGCGATGGGTGGATATTAAGAGTTTCTTTACTGAATATTGAAAGAAACTCTTCTTTGAATATTTTTCCATATGCAAATGTAACCAAAATATCGGGTTTAAGGCTTTTTATTATTGAAATAAAATCTTTGTCAATTATTTCCGGCTGATATAATGGAAGAGATAACGATAAAGCAGCTTTTTTTACAGGAGAAAAAATTATCTTATTATTGCGTCCCTGAGGTTTGTCCGGATTTGTAAGAACTCCGCAAATATTGAATTTTTCTGCAATTTTTTCCAGGGATTTGACAGCAATTTCAGGAGTTCCGGCAAAAAAAACATTCATTTTGGATTGTTTTTCCTGTCATATATTTTTAGTACTTTTTCTCTTTGCTTATCATTAAGTCTGTCGGTAAATAAAATGCCATTCAGATGGTCAAGCTCATGCTGGATTACTCTTGATAAAACTCCATCTACCTCTATTTTAAATATTTTTCCTTTTATATCATAAGCTTGTATGATTATTGCAGATGGTCTTACAACATTTGCCCATACTCCGGGAATACTAAGACATCCTTCTTCATAAGTCTCAAGTTCCTGGGATGTTTGAATAATTTCAGGATTTATAAAAACTCTAAGAATATCTCCGGGAACTTTTGTTATAAAGATTCTTTTTTTCTCCCCAATCTGAGGCGCAGCAAGGCCAACTCCATTCTTTTTTTCAAGAATTTCTGTCATTTCATTTATTAGATTTATTATATTATCATCTATATCTGAAATAAGAGTTGCTTTTTCTTTTAAAACATCATTTCCAATTGTAATTATATCAAACATTTTAAGTGTCCTGATTCTTGCTTTATATATATTATTATAAAAGATACTGCGAAAGTCAACATTCTAGCATAAACGATAAAATGTGAGTTTTGCCTGCAGCCGAACCGCTTAGTTCCCAGCGCTATTCGCCATCCTTGGCTAGCGCTGGGCGCGACGTCCTTGTCGCAGCCTCGTTGCACTGCGGACGCCAAGCGGCGACTTTCCTTGCGCGCGCAGGCGGGCAGTGTCCATAGAGGACGCTGCCAACGCTCGCTGTTCGTCTTTCGGCACACCCGCGCCATCTCTATATGTCGCAGCCTTCACTCTTGTCATTATCGATGATAAATCTCAGAACATATCACATAAGCGATACAGGGTCGACATCTATCTCTATATATACGCCGGAAATTGTTTTAATTTTTTCTATTGATTTTCTAACTGCTATATGGGAGCTTTTTATATCCTTAGAAATGATAAGGATATGATATCTATTGTTTCCTGCAATAACTACAAGCGGACACTCTGCAGGTCCAAAAATATCAAAATTCCCTTTATACTGAACAATGATATTATAAAAATCATTAGCAGCTGATAAAACTTTCTCGCTTTCTTTGGATCTGAAAATAACTCTTATTACTCTTGAAAAAGGGGGAAAATTCATTGCTTTTCTGTTTTCAAGTTCAGCTTTATAAAATTCTGTGTGTTTTCTTTGCGCAGCAAATTTTATTGAATAATTATCTGGTCTGTAGGTTTGTATCACAACTTCCCCATCTTTTGAAAACCGACCTGTTCTTCCTGCAACCTGAGTAATAAGCGAATAGGTTTTTTCTGCAGATCTGAAGTCAGGAAGCTGTAGTGTTGTATCAGCCATAATAATACCAATTAGTTTGACACCTGGGAAATTTAATCCTTTGGCAATAATTTGAGTCCCAAGAAGCAGGTCTATCTCTCCATCTTTGAATTTGTTAAATACCTCTTTTACAGAACTGCTTTTCTTTATGCTGTCTTTGTCCAGCCGTTGAGATTTAAGATATGGGAAAAATTTATTTATATCACTTTCTACTTTTTCTGTTCCAAAACCTGAATACCCTACTTCGGAAGAACCACAGGAAGGGCATATCTTTGAAGGCGTTTCGGAATATCCGCAATAGTGACATACAAGTTTATTTCTCTCTTTATGATATGTTAGAGAAACAGAGCAATGTCTGCATTTAAACTCATGACCGCAATAAAGGCAGTGATAGTAATAGAAAAAACCTCTCCTGTTTAAAAATAATATTACCTGCCCTTTTTTTGCAGTTACTTCCCGTATCTTCTCTGCAAGATATGAAGAAATTGCAGAGTTTTCTCCTTTCATATCAATAACTTTTACAGGAGCAAAAATACCTCCTGCTGCAATTTCAGGAAGCTCGCATTTTTCAAGAATATTTTCTGTCATTAGATGATATGCTTCAACAGAAGGGGTAGCGCTGCCCATTATAAGTTTTCCTTTAGCTGTTTTTATCCTGTGCATTGCAACCTGTCTTGCATGGTATCTTGGAGTTGACCCTGATTTATAAGTTGCTTCATGTTCTTCATCCAGTATTATAAGCCCCAGATTTTTTACAGGAGCAAAAACAGCACTTCTTGCACCAAGAATAATTTTTGCATCGCTTGATTGTATTCTTCTCCACTGTTTTAATTTTTGCGATGGAGTAAGGCCTGAATGGAGCACTGCAATGTTTTTTCCAAATCTTGCTGTTATATAATCCATAAGCTGATGCGTTAAAGCAATTTCAGGAACCAGATATATAACGCTTTTTCCCTGTGCTAAAATATCCTCGGCAATGTTTAGGTATACCTCTGTTTTTCCTGATCCTGTCACGCCATATAGATAGAAAAGAGAATTAGTGCTACATTTTATTTTTTCAATAACACCTTTTTGTCCTTCATTTAAAGTTATACGGGTAAAGTTATCCAGGCTCTCTTCAGCAATATCGATATCAAAATCTTTTTCCCTGCGCCCGGAAGGGATCATGGAAAAAAGAGCTTCTCCTGCTGAGCACATATACATTTCTGAAATCCATTTTGCAAGATTATAATAGTCTTCATCAAATAGAGGATCTTTATCTATAATTCTTTGGATATTTTTTATTTCAAATTCAACATCAGGTTTTTCTTCAAAAATATTTACTATGAATCCTGTAACTTTTCTTTTTCCCAACCCTGCAGAAACCCTCATCCCTATTTTTATACTTTCTTCTACAAGTTCAGCTGGTGTAGGCGAAGCCGTATCCACAGGGTTGTTGAGACCTTTATCTTTGTTCACTGGTTTATTGGGGACAGAATAATAAAATGTTGTTTTTAGCGGAATATTAAAGACTACTTCTATATACATCAGGTTATTTCATCTAGTTTTTTTCTAAGTATTTTAAGATCTTCCCATACTGCAGCTCTGTAACTCCGATCCCGCAACACTGCGCTTGGGTGATAAGTTACAACAACAGGTATCCCTTCATAATTATAAATCTTGCCTCTTAATTTTCCTATCCCATTTTCCTGAGCTGTTATTATACTGCTTGCGATTCTTCCAACAGTAAGAATTGCTTTGGGTTTAAGCAGGGCAATCTGCCTTTTTAAAAACACAATACATTGTTCTATTTCATCAAATTGCGGATCACGGTTTCCCGGAGGTCTGCATTTAACAATATTGCCTATGAAACAATTTGTTGCACGATCAAGTGAAATTGCATTAAGCCATTTATCCAGGTATTGCCCTGCTGCTCCCACAAAAGGGAGCCCTTGTGAATCTTCCTCAGCTCCAGGACCTTCTCCGATAACCATAACAAAAGGATTTAAAACACCGGTCCCGGGAACACTGTTTTTTCTTCCGCTACATAGCCTGCACTTTTTGCACTGCATAATCTCATTGGCAATTTTTTCAAAAGAGTCTGGCCCATTATCTCCAACCTGTGCCAAAGTAATTGATCGGGGATCATGAGCTACAGCTGTTTCAGGAATATAGTATTCCCTGTTATCGCATCTGTATCCATAAGTTTTTAACTGCCTGTAATCTTCAAGAGTATTCCACAGATCATTAATTACTTTTCTCATCGCTATTTTCCTCATCGTAGACTACATAATCAAGAAATAATCCTTTGGCAGGAGCTGTTGGACCTACCATGGAGCGCTCTTTGGATTTTAGAATTTCTTCAAATTCTTTCCTTCCTCCCCCATTTTTATATATTTCTACAATTGTGCCAATAATAGATCTTACCATTTTTCTTAAAAATCCACTTCCTGATATTTTATATATTATAAAAGGGTAAGAGGAGTAAAAAGAAGAGCTATAGATAGTTTTAACCGGAGATACATGTTCTTCCATTTGAGCTGAAAATGCTGAAAAATCATGTGTTCCTATCACTGCAGAAGCTATATTATTAAGAATAGCAATATCAAGTTTTTTATCTATGTGCATTGAAAATTCTTTTTCCCATGGCATAATTGAGTAAACATCTGTTAATTGATACCTATAAATTCTTTCAATAGCATCATATCTGGAATTAAAAGAAAGACTAACTTCTTTACTTTCAAGAATCCTTATATCATCAGGCAATATTGAGTTAAGCGCGAGCGAATATTTTTTAGCAGGAATAGACAGTAAATCTGTTGTGAAATTGGCAACCTGGCCAACTGCATGGACTCCTGCATCTGTTCTGCCTGCTCCAATAATCTTGGTTTCAAATTTATGTATTTTTTTTAAAGCTTCTTCAATTATCCCCTGGATCGTAGTGCCATTATCCTGGATCTGCCAACCTGCATAATTTTTTCCGTTATATGCTATTATCAATTTTATATTTCTGGCTACATCATTATCCATCAGATCATTCTTTTAGTTCATTCTTTATTTTATCAAAAAGGCTTTTTGCATTATCAAGAATTGCAGCTGGTTTATTTTTGGATGCTTTTCCCATTCCAAATATTCTTGCTACTATTCTTTTTGCATTTGCCAGAGATACTTTGCGGTCTTCCTCATTTTCATCTGTTGCATATTTATATTGAAGATAGGCGCCAATATATAAAACTCCATCATAACCATAATTTTTATCAAGATCTGGACCTAGATTTTTCGCACCCCCCATCCCTTCTGATCCATTCTGCTCTCCCTCAATAGCTTTTATATAGTAGAATGCAGCTTTTCTGTAAAAAATATCTGCCATATAGTCATAGTTTTCAGAAGGATATTTAGCATGAAGATCGTTGCATAACCATGCGCTGCGCAAGCTATAGATACCTCCCTTAATTGTAGGACTCATATCTTTTGAAAAAGAATCCAGCGTCATCAATGCAAGATAATAAGAAGCAATTCCTCCTATAAGAGTTCTTTTTGCCATAAAATCAATAGCACCAAAAACGCTTTCAACAGAGGATATCCTCTCTTTTGTTGTCTCTTTGAGCTTCATTATCAGTTGAGGTTTAATATCTGAAAAATCAGAAGAGGAAGCAGAATAATAGCACTGCGGACATGTCATAATATAATAGATCAAAGGATGTACTTCCCCATACTTCTTCGATGGTATGTATAAACGTCTGAGTTCAACAGTAAGATCTCCTGCATTCAGTCTGCCACTGCCAGTCATCATCTCTTCTTTTTTGAATTTATTGCCGCATACAGGACATTCTGTTTCGGTCTTCGATAAAAAAGTTACAGCTTGTTTAATATCTTCGCTCATACCTATCTCTCTATAATAACAATAGCCAGTGCGTTATCTGTTTCATGAGTAAGTGAAACATGTATTTTAGTTGCGCCTGTTTTTTCAAAAGCATTTTTTGCTTTTCCATATAAATTAATTACAGGTTTTCCATTAATATTATTTTCAACCTGGATTTCTTTTAATGATATACCCATGAGACCTGTTCCCAATGCTTTTCCAAATGCCTCTTTTGCTGCAAATCTTGCTGCAAACCTTGCTGCTTCCACCACTACATCTTTTGATTTTACACTTTCGATCTCTTTTTCATGAAAATATCGTTCCATTAGCAAAGGACGAACAGTCCATTTTTTCATTCTATCGATTCGTACAATATCAATCCCTATCCCAATAATCATTTTCTTCCTCTTATAGCTATATTAACTGTTACTGTTTCAGGAGTAAAGCCTGTAACAACAACTTCCCCTTTTACCTCAGAAAGAGAAACAACTACCGGCAGATTATATATGCCTGGAGTATCTATATCTGAAAGATCGACATATAAAGAACAATTTTCGATATTTATAAAATTTATAATGTTTCTTTCTGCCTCAAGTTTTACACTTCCAGTGCTAAAATCAATATCATAAACCATATTATTATTTTTTCCTCTTATTTCAATTTCAACTGGAGCAATATTTTTTGAAATAAGACTTTTTCCTATTCTTCCATAAAAGCGTACTTCATTCTCTTCAACAATTTTAATGAGATCATTTATCTTTTCAAGTTTTACAGAAATAGAAAAATTCTCTCTCCTATTTCCAATATTTATATCTTCTGTTTTTATCGAAGATATTTTTTCTATAATACTTTGAGGTCCTTCGATTGTTACATTATCAGGTATTATTGATGATCCTAGAACTTCAAAATTTTCAGAAGAGGATCCTTTTATTACCGGAATAACAGGGACATTTTTAACAAGTTTTTCTTCTATTTTGAGCCGTATTTCTGTAGGTTTAACTTTTATTTCAAGTGGATCTGCAGAAAGGGCATTTCCCCATTTTTTTATTTTTATTGGTTCTCTATAATAGCCGCTTTTTTCTTTTGTACTAAAATCAACATAAGCTGTTATATCTTTTTCATTTATTGAAAAAAAACTTCCGCTGCTGCCTCTTAAAGATACTCTTACATCTGTAGGATAAGCATCTGCTGCAACGAAATTATCACTTAATATAATTTCAAGAGGAACACTTATATAGTACTCTTCTGTTGTATTAAGTCTGTAAAAATAAAACAAAAGTACTGCAATAGCAACTGATAATATTTTTACAGGCCAGTTATTTATAATACTTTCGCCAATCTCTTTAATTTTCAACTTCTACCTCTTCACTCTTTTCAAGATCATCTTTTACGCTAAGGATTTTTTTAAGGGTTTTCTTAAGTTCATCTTTTTCAAGGTCATAATAGAGAATGCCATCAAATGCAATTGATATAGTTGACTTTTCTTCAGATACAATAAGCGCAACAGCATCAGTTGTTTCTGAAATCCCAATTGCAGCACGATGTCTTGTTCCAAAGCTTCTTTTTATATCAAGTTGTTCTGATAACGGCAAAACACAACCAGCTGCAACAATCCTGCTACCGTTAATAATAAGAGCTCCATCATGAAGCGGTGTATCTTTTGAAAATATGGTTAGAATCAGATTTGATGAAATATCTGCATTAAGCTTTGTGCCTGATTCAATAATGTTTTTTAGCCCCACATGTCGCACAAAAACAATCAGGCACCCTCTCCTGATTGTCGAAAGAATTTCTGCAGCATTTAAAACAGTATCTATTTCTCCTGATTTTGAAGTTGCTGATAATTTAAAAAACTTACTCTGCCCCACCCTTGTAAAAAGGCTTCTTATTTCCGGTTGAAAAACAATTACAATTATAATTATAAATACTGTTCCTAATTTATTCATAAGCCACAGAAGTGTTTCCAGCTTGAAAAAATAGGCTATGGCATAAATAATCCCAACAATTATAGTCCCTTTTATTAGCTGCATTGCTTTTGTGTTAAGAAGAATTTTATATACCTGATAAATTAGAAAAGCTATTGCCAGGATATCAATTAAAATCCTTAAAATTTCATAAAAATTACGAATACTTATTATCGTATCCAAACCTTTAACTCTCCTCTATGCCTATGTGGATCCCTTCCAGCTTGTATTTGTAGCTTTAGCGTCCCACAAACATGAATGCCCTTACAACCTTTACTGTATCTATAGTTTCTTTGACATCATGGACTCTTAAAATATCTGCCCCATTTATCAATGAAACAATCCCTGCTGCAAGCGAGCCTGCAAGTCTTTCTTCCACATTTTTTCCTGTAATAGTTCCAATAAAAGATTTTCTGGAATGTCCAATAAGAACAGGAAAGCCCAACTTTTTAAAATATGCAATATTATCTATTATTGCAATATCATCATCTGCTTTTTTGCCAAATCCCAATCCTGGATCTATTGTAATTTTACTCTCATCAATACCTTTTGAAACAGCATTTTTTGTTAAATTTTCAAGCTTTTGATATACTTCTGCTATCAATTGCTCCATAAACACCTTGGTGTATGCGGGTGAGAAAAACGGATACCCCTCCGGAGGCTCCCCCCCATTTTTCTCACCCACTACTTGCAGATCTGCAGATACTTTTACATTATTATAAAAATTATTTTTCTGCATATCAGAGGGGATACCTGCTTTATGCATTATTATTATATCACACCCTGACTCTTTTATAACATCTGTCATTGCATGATCATCTTCCATAGAAGATATATCATTTATAATTACAGCGCCTGCATTTAGAGCTTCATAAGCTACTTTGCTTTTTCTGGTATCTATAGAAATAGGTATTTTTAAATTAATGGCAATCTCTTTTAAAATTGGAATAACTCTCTTTAGCTCTTCTTGTTCATCAATATAATGAGAACCAGGCCTTGTTGACTCGCCTCCAATATCTATTATATCTGCCCCTTCAGAAACCATCTTTAATGCTGCTGAAACACCCTTTTTAATACTATTTTTTCTGCTAAAAGGAAAAAAGGAGTCTGGCGTTGTATTGATTACTCCCATTATTAGAGGTTGTTTTTTAGCTTTTAATAATTCCCGGATAACCACTTTAAAATTATAGATTATAAAACTGCTATACCTCAATACTCCTGTAATTTTTTCAACTCCCCATATTGTTATCTATTAAATTAATTGCTACTTTATATAGAGAGATGAGGTATTGAATGTCACTCAAAAAAATGAGAAATATCGGCATTATGGCTCACATAGATGCTGGAAAAACAACAACAACAGAAAGAATCCTTTATTATACAGGCAAAAGTCATAGAATGGGCGAAGTTGATGATGGCGATGCAACAATGGACTGGATGGAGCAGGAACAAAATCGAGGAATTACAATAACAGCTGCAGCAACAACATGCTATTGGAATGATTTTCAAATAAATATAATTGATACTCCGGGACATGTTGATTTTACTGCAGAGGTTGAAAGGTCATTAAGAGTTCTTGATGGGGCCATTGCAATATTCTGTGCTGTTGGCGGTGTTGAACCTCAATCTGAAACTGTATGGCGGCAAGCTGATAGGTATCATGTTCCCCGTATTGGCTACATAAATAAAATGGATAGGGTTGGTTCTGACTTTTTTAATGTTCTTGATGAAATTCAGGAAAAGCTCGGAGGAAATCCTGTTCCCATTAATATCCCTATAGGAAGTGAAAATAACTTTGAAGGTGTTATTGATATTATTAATAAAAAAGAGTTCAAGTGGGATAAGGATAGTAGCGGTTCAATAGTAGTTGAATCGGAAATAGAAAGCTCAAGAATAGGGCTTTATGAGTACTGGAAAGAAAATCTTCTTGATAAAGTTTCATCTTTTTCTGAGGAAATTACAGATCTATACCTTATAGGTGAAGAGGTTCCTTTAGATGTTCTAAAATCTGCAATAAGAAAAGCAACTATTGAAGGAAAAATATTGCCTGTGCTTACAGGAGCTTCTCTTAAAAATGTGGGGGTGCAACCTCTTCTTGATGCAGTTATTGATTATCTGCCTGCGCCTGATGATGTAATACCGGCAAAAGGTCATCATGTAAAAACTGATAAAGAAGTACTTGTTCCATGCAAAAAAGAGGGGCAACCTCTTGGTCTTGTATTTAAAATACAGTCAGATAAAGATGCAGGGGCCTACTACTTTACACGTATTTACTCAGGTACTTTTAAAAATGGATCAAGCATAGTTAATATTGGAAAAGCTAAAAAAGAAAGAGTTAACAGAATACTAAGAATGCACTCAAATAAATTCGAAAATATTGATTCGCTTTCTGCAGGAGATATAGGGGTTTTTATAGGGTTAAAATTTTCACAAACAGGAGATACTCTGGGGATGGATAGTTTTCCCATTCTTCTTGAAAAAATGGAGTTCCCAGAACCAGTAATATCAATAGCTATTGAGCCAAAAACTATTTCCGACAGAGACAGATTAAAAGAAGTTCTTGAGATTTTGTCAAAAGAAGATCCAACATTTTCCGTAAATGAAAATGAAGAAACAGGGCAACTTGTAATTTCAGGGATGGGAGAGCTCCATCTTGATGTTCTTGTAACACGAATAATCGATGATTTCAAGGTTGAGGCAAATATTGGAAATCCGCAAGTCTCTTACAGGGAGTCCGTAACTCAGGAAATGATCCATGTTGAAAAATTCCAAAAAGTTATTGCAGGCAACGAGAACAGGGCAGAGCTTACAATAAAAGTCGTTCCTGCGAAAAGAGGCGCAGGAAATTCCCTTAACACAGAAGCAATAAAAAAAGAAATTCCTAAAGAGATACTGGAAGCAATAACAAGAGGAATTGAAGGGAGTTTTAATGCAGGTATATGTGTCGGATATCCTATAGTAGATGTTGATGCAACAGTTTTATCTGTAAACTACAGTGAAACATTTTCAACGCCATTTGCTTTTGAAGCTGCATCTGTAATGGGATTTGATGAAGCGTGCAAAAAAGCTGCACCTATTCTTCTTGAGCCAATAATGACAGTGGATATTATGACGCCAAAAGAGTATGTAGGTGATGTAATAAGCCAGGTTACAATGAGGGGAGGAATTGTAGAAAGTCTTGAAAGCAGATCAAATATTGAACATATTAAAGCGCATTCGCCTCTGGTAAAAATGTTTGGTTATTCAACTTCTCTTAGAAGTTCAACACAAGGGAGAGGAACTTTTTCAATGGAATTCTCTCATTTTGCGAAAAAGAACTAATCATTTTCATGCCATAAATTAAGATATAAGACCTCACCAAATTAAATGGTCAAGGTATTGCCTGAACTGTCAGAGTGATAAAGGTATTTAGATTCCCTCCTAAAGTACTTCCACTATCCCAGCCCATGCCTTCAAAGCCATTTTCCCAGGTTGCAACATAGCTAGTCAATGCTGCTGCAGGAACCTGCACTGTAACAAGTTTGTTAGGAGCGCCAGCAACCCCATCAAACATATTTTCTCCCAACGTAGGTGGAGTATTTCCCATGGTAATAGTAAGAGGATCATTTCCAGTATTAGCAAAAGCCGTTTCAGAGATGTATGTTATTGCAGGGATATTCACTCTTGTTAAAGGACAACTTTCAAAAGCTCCTTCGCCAATGGTAGTTAACTTTGGGAAGCTCACTTCAGTTAAACTACTACATTTTTCGAAGCTAAAGTCACCGATGGAGGTTACTAATGGGAAGTTCACGTCAGTCAGGTTGTGACAATTAGAGAAGACATACTCGTCAATACTGGTTGCAACAGGGAAGTTCACACTTTGCAGGTTGGTACAAGCAACGAAGGCACCTCTACCTATTAATGTGGCAGAAGGGAAGCTCACACTTTTTAAACTGGAGCATAGGAAGAAGGCCGATAAACTGATCTCTTTTATATTTACCCCACTCGCCTGAGTAAGCGAGCTGAAGTTCATAAAGCTATTTGGCGCAATGCTTTGCGCTTGATTTGGCAGGACAATTGAGACGACTTTGTCATATCCTGCACGAGGGAACATGCCATCTATATTAAAAATCGTGCCATTCATGCTGCAAGCAGAAAGATCAAGGTTTACATACTTGCCTGTTCCATCAATAGCATTAAGTAAATCCTCCCAATTTCCACCAGGCATATAGCCAAGAGGTATACTAAGAGCTAATGATATTGGGTTAGTGGGTGTTCCGCCAGGCTGCGATTTAAGCCATTCTATGGCATCATCTATGCCAGTAAATCCTTTACCTATATTTTCATCTTTTTTATTACTATCAGAATTAAGGATCGAATCCAACCATGGATTGCCGCATGAAGTAAAACAAATCAGCAAGAGAATAGAGAT
>WRCW01000008.1 GCA_009783755.1 Spirochaetaceae bacterium | reverse complement strand
TAACCGGTGGATGCCATCATTCTTTTGATTGCATAAATTATCAAACAGCGTGCTGTAAGTGCCCATATCATAAAGGTGCTTTATTGGGAAATTTAGCAGATTGGCAATATAAAGCAAAGAAAAAAATATACAAGCAATTTAAAAATCTTATGTTTATAGCCCCAAGCAAGTGGCTTTTTGAGTGTGCTAAAAAGAGTGGCTTAACAGACAGTAAACAAATATGGCATATTCCTAATATTATAGACTCAAACATATTTAAACCAATTGATAAAAAAATAGTACGGCAATTGTTATCATTGAATACTAATAAAAAAATTATTGGATTTGGAGCAGATTCTGCATTAACTAATCCCTACAAAGGATGGGATTATTTAAAAGAGGCATTACAAGTTTTGGCAAAAGATAAAACACAACAGGATAAAAAAATAGAAGTTCTGATAGTTGGAAATAATTATTCTAAAGAAATCGCTGAGAGCATTCCATTTACCGTCCATTTTTTAGGACGTTTGCATGACGAGATTTCATTAGTGGCAGCTTATAATTGTATGGATGTTTTTGTTATTCCGTCTCTTGCTGAGAATTTTCCAAACACTATTCTTGAAAGTTTAAACTGTGACACACCGGTGGTTGGTTTTAATATTGGAGGCATTCCTGATACAATTAATGAGAATACCGGCTATTTGGCAGAGTATAAAAATAGTAGAGATCTGGCAGAAGGTATTTCTTTGATATTAAAAAAAGGAAAAGCAAATGTATCTGAATATGTTAAATCATTTGCTCCAGAAATAGTATTGGATAAACATAAAGAAATGTGGAATACTCAAGGTATTAGTCAATGAAAATTGTTAAAAAAGATAGAGAATAATCTATTCAAACTTAAAAGAAAAGAATTGATTGTACCAGCTAAAAGCGGTTATCATGAGATTGAAAAGAAAAATATATGAAAAAAAAACCATTATTTTCAATAATTACAGCAACATATAACTCTGAAAAAACTCTGGCTAAAGCCATCGAATCTGTAATTATGCAATCTTATACAGAAGTTGAACACATTATTATAGATGGAAATTCAACTGACAATACAGTCGCTGTTATAAAACAATATGCACAAAAATATCCGGATAAAATTAAATGGATATCAGAACCAGACGATGGAATATATAGTGCTATAAATAAAGGAATTGATTTAGCTAACGGAAATATAATAGGGATACTGGGAAGCGACGATTCTTATTTGCCCGATATTTTTCAAAAAATAGCGCAGGAATTTTCTAAAGATAGCAAATTAAAATTAGTTTATGGATTAGTTAACTACTACTTAAAAGGCATTCATATTGAAACAAAAGGACCTCATCATAATAATATAAAAAATGCAACACTTGCTCATCAAGCATGTTTTTATTCAAAAGAAATTCATACTAAATACGGTAAGTACAGTACAAGTTATAAGCTTGCAGGAGATTATGATTTTTTACTAAATATATCAAATAAAGAAGACGTTACTTTTATAAATCTAAATATACCGCTTGCAAACTTTAATTATAGCGGAATATCATCTAATAACTATTTGAGTTATTGTGAACAACAAAAAGTAAAATACAAGAATAAAATTATTAGTAAAAAAGTATATATGAAAAATATTATTAAAGCCAATGTAACAAATATTTTAAAAAGAATATTTAAGTGATAATAAAAAAATAATGCCAATAAATTGTTAAATAATTCTGCTTTTGAAAAATCCTTGTGGAATATGAAGAAATGATATGCCAATAAAAATATTGATAATTATTCCAAATATAACACGTTCTGCCGGAACAGAAAGGGCAGTATGTAATTTGGCAAATATTTTATCAAAAAGTGAAAAATATCAACTAACAATACTAAGTATTAAATCTGCTAACGGAAATCCATATTACCAAATAAACAATAAAGTGAAAATCATTCATTGTGCAGTTTCGGTAAAAAATAAATTATTGAAAAGAATACAAGAATATAGAAAAGTCAAAAATATTTGCGATTCCGGGAAATTTGATATTGCAATTGGAACATATTCAGCAATAAATACACAGTTGCCATTTATTCGCAGTATAAAAAAGAAAATTGCTGCTGAACATATAAATTATGACTATGCTCCATTTTTCCCTAAAATAGTTCGCAGAATATTTTATTCTTTATTAGATGCTGTTGTATTGCTAACAACTGCTGATGCTGTAAATTATAAATTTCATAAAAATGTTGTTGTTATCCCAAATAGTTTGTCTTTTATACCTAAAAAGCAATCGTTGTTGGAAAATAAAACTATATTGTCAATAGGGCGGCTTGCTTACCAGAAAGGGTTTGACAGGCTTATAGCGGCAATAGCGCTGATAAAAGAAAAGTGTTTGGATTGGCAGGTAAGGATTATAGGAAACGGAGAAGATAAGGATAAGCTTAAAAAGCAGATAGAAAATTGTGGGTTGAAAGAAATAATATCAATTATACCTCCAACAGATAAAATAGAAGAAGAGTACTACAATGCTGCTATTTATGTAATGAGTTCTCGCTATGAGGGGCTTCCAATGGTGCTTATTGAAGCAAAATCCTGTGGGTTGCCGATAGTATCTTTTAATTGCCCGGAAGGACCATCAGATATTATCCTTGATGGAATTAATGGTTTTTTGATAGAAAAAGATAATGTTGAATTATTATCAAAAGCAATAATAACTCTTATTGAAAATGAAGAATTGAGAAAACAATTTGGCAAAGAGGCGACTAGAGACATTGACAGATTTAAGCCTGAGCATATAGGTCTGCTATGGGAAAAACTTTTCAATAATTTACTGGATATCAGCTGACATATATAGCAAAGAGCAAGTTGCGTTATATTAATAAAACAAGTTATTTAAATAATTTAACGTAAAAACCTGATTAATAAAAAGTCTACAGAATCAAATGCAAAAAAAATTAGTTTTACAAGTTATTTCTTCTCCCATTTGTGGAGGAGCAGAAGTTTTAGTCAGAGAGTTGGGGCAAAAAATAAAATCTCGGGATTTTGACTCAGAAGTTGTTTATTTTAATAATATTTCCAATTCAAATATCAAGTTGCATGATAATGAAAGTTCTCTATCAACTGGGGATAGAAACCCTTTTACTATTTTTAAATTACGTAAATTAATTAAAAATAGATTAAAAACATATCAAAAAATAATTATTCATGTACATTTAACATATCCTTTTTTTTATGTTCCTGTAGCTACATTATTTTTAAATGTGGTATTGCTCTTTACTGAACATAATACATCTAATAAACGAAGAGGCATACCATTTTTTAAATATGTTGAGCATATATTTTATAGTAGATATAAAAAAATATGTTGTATAAGTAAAGGGGTTGAAGCTTCGTTAGTCGAATGGCTTAGCAATAAACTTAACAGCAGATTGGTGGTCATAAACAATGGGGCAATATTATATACACTTAAAGAACGTAGCATATTTGAAAAACCCAAAATTATTTCCATAGGCTCTCTGACAAAAAAGAAGAATTTTAAAACCACCATAAAGGCGATTTCTTATATAAAAGATGAGATTGAATCATATTTAATTATAGGAGAGGGCGCAGAGAGGGAGTCCCTGAACAAGCTAATAAAAGAAAATGGTTTGGAGAAAAAAGTTATCTTATCCGGATGGTTTGATCAAGTAGAAAAATATTTGCACGAAGCAGATATTCAACTTATTCCGTCACTTTGGGAAGGCTTTGGTCTGGTTGCGGTAGAGGGGATGTCTACCGGCATATTTATCATAGCTTCCGAAGTTGATGGTTTAAAAGAAGTGTTGGGGCAAAATAATCCATCCGTAAAATTGGTAAGCGATATTGAAAACCCTGAAAAATGGGCATTTGAAATTCAACAAAATATTGACTTTATACGAAAGAATACAAAAGAGATTGCAATTTCTGCGCGAAAACAGTCAGAATATTTTTCTATTGAAAAAATGATCACAGCTTACAATACGCTATATCACAATATTTAAAATATACTATAATCAACAAAGTCATGAAAATTCTAATCACTGCAAATACTTCCTGGTATATATTCAACTTCAGAAGCAATCTTATAACAGCATTAATCAATCAAGGACATATTGTAGAAACTCTTGCTCCTGTGGATTCCTATACCGAACGCCTTGTCAAGGTTGGTGTTGCACAGCATCATTTTCTCAAAATGGATAAATCAGGAACCAATCCAATTAAAGAGCTTTTTGTTCTTTTCAGGTTTTTCAGGATACTTCTGAAAAGTAAGCCAGATATTATTTTCAGTTATACACCAAAAGTTAATATTTATGTTTCACTAATTGCCCGTTTTTTACAGATTCCGGTTGCTGTGAATGTGTCAGGTTTGGGCATTGGTTTTTCATCCAATGGATTTCTTAAAAAGATTACAGTGCTATTGTATCATTTATCAATAAAAAAAGCATTCAAAGTGTTTTTTCAAAATTCCGATGATCAAGCTTTTTTTATTGAACAAGGATTGGTTAAAGCAAAAAACTCTGAGCTGATACCGGGTAGCGGAGTAGATTTAATTAAATTCAATTGCGATCGAGCCAGTACTTGTAAAAAAGAAAAAACAGTTTTTCTGTTGGTAGCCCGCTTGATTTGGGGCAAAGGGATAAAGGAATATGTTGAGGCAGCTAGAATTATAAAATCAAAATATCCTCATACAGAATTCCAAATTGCAGGATTTATTGATTATGAAAATCCATCTGCTGTTCCGGAAAGCGAACTTAATCAGTGGATTGCAGAAGGGATAATCAAATATTTAGGGTCCACAGATGATATTAAGTCATTTTACCTTGATGCAGACTGCGCTGTTCTTCCATCATTTTACAGGGAGGGGATCCCGCGTACACTTTTGGAAGCAGCTGCTATGTCGCTACCAGTCATTACAACAGACAATGTTGGTTGCAGGAATACTGTAGATCATGGTAAAACAGGCTTTCTATGCATGGTAAAAGATGCAGCAGATTTGGCAAAAAAAATGGAAAGCTTTTTGAATATGTCATATGAGCAACAAGTTGAAATGGGAAAAGCAGGTCGCAAGAAAATGCAACAGGAATTTGATGAAAAAATTGTAATTTCGAAGTATTTAGCGTTACTTGAACAATGATATTGATATATAAAAGACCATTCTTCACAAAAATAACAACAGCATATTATATAACTTATAGGAAATAGCAACATGGTAATAACTTTATTTAATGGAAAAGAGATAGATATATCTGGATTGACTATAAATCAATTATGGGAGTTGCATTATGAACAGGAAAAAGCATTTGCAGATTTAATAAAAAAAGCAAAACCTTTTTCTCCTGAACGTGCGGCATTAATGAAAAAAGGGTATGAAACTATCCATAAAATTATGATTGTGCGCAGTAATAAAGCAGGAAAGGAAAAAGATTCTTATGGAGCAAAAGATTTATATATAAAACTTGCAGAAAAGATTGTAAAAAAAATCATAACACAAAAAGGTAAATGTTTATTTTTTGAAGCAGGAGTAGGAACTGGAAAAATATTAAACCACATAGCAAGTTTGGAAAATGTTACTGCAATAGGTTGTGATGTTTTTATTGATAAAAAAATAATCAATTCAGGTTTGCTGGTTCACGAATGTACTATACATGAAGCATTATTAAAATTAGATAATAATAGCATTAATGTGTTTTACTGGAATGATGTTATGGAGCACATTCCAGAAGATGAAATAGAAGAGTATATAAAGGTATTAAGCCAAAAAATGGATACTGATGGTATAATAATAACAATAACACCAAATAGATTAAAAGGTCCATGTGATATAACAGCTCACTTTGAACCTCATGGAACTGTTGCCAAAGGATTTCATTTTCATGAATACACATTTGATGAAATATTAACAATATTTCAAAAATACGGTATTAAAAGTGAGTATGGTTTTTTTGGATATGCCGGAAAAGGATGGTATATATTAAGCTCACCCAAATATATAGATAGAATAAAGCTGCTAATAGAAAAAAAAGTAAAAAACCTGCCTTATAAAATCAAAAAAATATTGCTGGTAATAATGGGATGTGACACATCAATTTTGAAGAAAGATAAAATATTAAATATATAAATACATAAAATTTAATATGAAAATATACTAAAAAACAGAAAAATATTATAATATTTATTCATGCTTATTTTAAAACTGGCAATCAGAAATTTATTAAGACATACTCGAAAAACTATTCTTTTGGGAATGATCATTATGCTTGGAACAGCAATGCTTTTTTTTGCAAATGCCATGTTTGAAAGCACTAATGAAGGACTTGAAAGTTCTTTTATAAGAAGCCTGACAGGTGATGCTGTTTTAAGCGCAAATAGTGACATTTCCTATGGACTATTTGGAAATGAGACTCCTATTGTAAGTAGCTATGAAGTAATTCCCTCTATTCCTGGCTATTCATCCATGGCAGATCTTTTTTCTTCTATTGATCATGTATCAGAATGGACACCTATAGTATCTGCTGCTGCTTTTGTGGAAATAGGAGGAGTAAGAAGAATGGCTGCTGTTCTTTTTGGCGTTGATCATAATACCTATTTTTCTGTTTGTCCGGATATAATTATAGAAAAAGGTTCCATTTCATCATTAAAAGATGGAGGAGTTTTTCTTAATAAAAAAATTGCTTCCAAAATAGAAGAGAAAATTCAACGGCCGCTTGAAATAGGCGAGGCTCTTCAGTTAACTATGTTTTCAGATGGATCTTTTAGAATAGTAAAAGGTTTTCTTGCAGGAATTCACAGTTATGTAGGTACAACACAAGTTCTTGATCGTATTGTTTTAGCTGATCCTGATTCTGTAAGGCGTATTGCAAATTACACAATGGGATATGTTTTAACTAATGATTCCTCCAGCAGTCCAAAGGAAGAGGTTTTTGATCTGGATGATCTCTTTTTAGAAGCTGAAGATGTAACTGTAGAGGAAAAGAATGGTTTTAATCTTGAAGATATTGAGAACCTGCTGGCGCAGACAGATGAGGTAAAAATAGCTGTTATGCCTAATTCTGCTGCATGGAGTTTTGTGCTTTTTCGGTCTGATGAAAACCAGAAAGCGCTATTAAAATCTCTGCAAAAAGAAATTAGAAACAAACAGTGGGATGTGAAAATATTAAACTGGAGACAGGCTGCAGGGTTAAGCGCGCAAACTGTATTTGCACTCCAGTATGCATTTTATATAGGGATGGTATTTATTGCAGCAGGGGCAATTCTTGTGATTATGAATGCTCTTGTTATATCTGTACTTGAAAGAAGTTCTGAGATAGGAACAATGCGCGGCATAGGAGCAGGAAAAGCTTTTATAAGAAAATTATTTATTGCCGAGTCAATGTTACTTACAGTATCAGCATCTGTTTTAGGTATTCTATTGGGAATAATAATTTGTTTTATTGTATCTATGAAAGGTTTAGTTGTTGAGAATGAATTATTTATTAATTTATTTGGAGGAAATGTGATAGAGCCATCCATAACCATATTTGGGATATTTATTAATATTTTTATGGCTTTTATTATTGCCTCTTTATCATGGATTTATCCAGTTTCTATTGCTATGCATATCAATCCTGTGTCTGTTATGGGAAAAGAATAGCGTATGACGATCCTATATCTTGCATTGCGAAATCTGTTTATGAGACGAAAAAGATATGCCCTAATGGCAATTGCTGTACTTTTGGGGTTCTCTCTAATTACAGTATTATCCAGTTTGGCTTTTGGCGCTCTTGAAACAATTAAAACAAAAGCAGCCCGTTATTTTTCAGGTCATATAGCTTTAATTAGTTTTCAAAGGAAAACAGGTTTTGGTATAAGTAATTCTGATGAAATAATTGAAAAATTAAAAGAAACAAAGTTTCCATTAAAAGCAATAGGAAAACGAAGTGTCAATTATGACAAGGAAGCTAAAATATTTTTTAGTGGTAAGTCCATTATTATAAGAAGACCTATTGGAATGGATTTTGAGGCAGAAAGAGAGGTGTTTAAAAATTTATCTTTTATTGAAGGAAGCTATGATTCAATGCTTGGTGATAACGGTAAGGGTGGAATTCTGATAAGTAAAATAGCTGCCGAAATCATTGGTGCAAGAGTTGGCGATGATGTTATATTTTATATGACAACAGCTGCAGGCCAGCACAATACTGCCACAATGATTGTTCGCGGTATTTTTAGTGAAACAAGTATTTTTGGATATGTCTCATATATGAGAATTGATGACTTAAATATGCTTTATAATAATATCCCTGGTTTTACTACTGACATAGCTTTATATGTGAATAAAGGGGTTGATATAGAAAAATTTGCTGAAAAAGTCAGACTTGCTTTAGGGAAGAATTTTCTTGTTTTTCAAAAAATCAGTAATCAGGAAGATGTATCGCATGCAAGATTTTTTCCTGTACAGGAAGAGACTATAGCTGTTGTTCCTGTTGATGCACAGCTTGCGCAAATAAAAGATATTCTTAATGCATTTCTTATAGGAATATATTTTGTTTTAGTTATTTTTATTGCTATTGTTATGATTGGAATTTTAAATACATATAGAGTTCTTGTACATGAAAGAACAAAAGAAATAGGTACAATGCGGGCTATGGGAATGCAGAAGGGAGAGGTCAAGCTCCTTTTTTTAATTGAAGCTGCTGCCCTTTCTTTGATTTCTTCTTTTATCGGACTTTTATTGGGATTTATCATTCTTAATGCTATTGTCAACTTTGTTGATTTAAGTTCTTTTTCTGCTGCCGGATTATTTACCGAGAGCGGAAAACTTAATTTTTTTATAGATACAAAAATTGCATTTTTTAATATTATTTTTATGCTTTCAGCAGTTTTACTTGCTGCATGGGGACCTGCTGCAAAAGCTTCCAATATGCCGCCTGTTCAGGCGCTGGGAAAGGGGATATAATGTATAATAAAGTAAAAAAAATCAGCATATTTTTATTATTATTGACGCTATCTGTTTTTGCAGCGCCTAATGATGAATATATTAATCTTTTAAAAAAAGTAGATGATTTGGTTAATTTTAAAGAAAATGATCTTTCTGCAAATTATACAATTAAGAAAATAGATCCAGGAGGAGCTGTATCAACGACAATAGCAACTATGTTCAGGCGCGATAGGACAGATCAGTTTCTTATTTTAATACTGGAACCAATAGTTGATAAAGGTAAAGGATATTTAAAAACAGGAGATAACCTGTGGTTATATGATCCCAGAGATCGCAGTTTTACTTTTACAAGCGCTAAAGAGCGCTTTCAAAACTCCAGCGCCCGTAATTCTGATTTTAACAGATCAAATTATTCTGAAGATTACTCTGTTGTCTCTGGAAAAAAAGAAAAGCTTGGAAAATTTGATTGCATAGTTTTGGATCTTAAAGCTCTGAACAACAGAGTCTCTTTTCCGCAAGTGCGCATTTGGGTATCTGAAGATAATCTTGTCAGAAAAATAGAGGACTACAGTCTTTCTGGTCAGCTTATGAGAACAACTGCAATTCCCAGCTATCAAAAAGTAAGGGAAAAATGGCTTCCTATGTCTATTGTTATACTTGACCATCTTGTTTTTCGAACTATTGCAGGCAAAAAAGAGTTTGAGAGAACAGAAATAACAATAACAGAGCCATCACTTGAAACCCGTCCAAACTCACTCTATACGAAAGAATATCTTGAAAGGGTAAGAAACTGAAAATAATATTTTTTCTAAAACAAATAACGAAAAATCGGATGTTAAGCTTGCGAATTATATCAATTTTATTTGCTGTTATGCTTTTTTGCTTTATATCCTTTTTTGTAGCAGCAGAGGAAAATGGATCTCTTGATGATCTATTTGATGATCCGGCTGAGGATATTCTTGCTACTGAGACAGATATAGATCACAGAAAACAATTTGAGGAAACAGAACAAATTGTAATACGAAGAAGTTTTACTTCGACTGCAGCCAGCTCTGTTGGCTGGATTGGCTTTCCCCAATTTAATGATTTATACGAAGGATTTGAAACTACTGCAGGAGCTGTTGCTGAAGCACGGCTCTCTTTTACAGCAAAACCAAGTCCACTTTTCGGTATGGGTGGAAGTTTTTATACAGAAGTTGATTATAAGAACGGAATTCCTGATTGGACAAATATTATTATAGATGAACTTTATGGTGATTATATATTGCTCGATAAGGCTTTTTTCAGAATGGGGAAATTTCCAATGAAATGGGGTAACGGCCGCCTTTTTACTCCCGGGGATCTGATGGTTCTAAGTGAAAAGGGGCTGGCTTTCAGAGCCAATTTACCTACTGTCATGGATGGGGTCACATTTGTTTCTCTTGCCAATACCTATTATGATACAAAGCCTGGCTCTTCTTTTTCCATGACAGATGATTTGGTAAATGCAATTCTTCTTGAAAAAATTTTTGGAAATGTTCTTTTCTCGCTTGGTGCCAAGTCCCATTTTAAGCAGAATGAAAGTACAAAAGCCCTTGCTTCCATTAAAACAGTTGTTTTAAAAACAGACATTTTTACAGATTTTATACTTTGTTATGATATAGATAATAATCCTAATTTTCAGACACTCGCAGGTTTTTTCCGAGAATGGGAAAAACTAAAAATATACGGCGAATATTATTTTGATGGATTAGTTGAAAGGAATAAAGGGCATAATATAGGTTTAGCAACAGGATATAAAAATATTTTTTCAGGTCCCATAGATACTGGTATTGAATGGCGCCATGCATTTGTAGATAATTCGGGAAGAGTTTTTCCGGCAATCTCTTTTTCTCCATGGAGCCTTATAAAAATCAATTTTGGTATACCTATACTTTATGGTAATGATGCTACAAGAATTATTCTTGAAGACAGGGATGAGGATGATAAAGAAGATCCCAATTATTATATGCCTTCAAAACGAGGACTTTCTTTTCTGTTTTCAGTCAGATTATCTTATTCTTTTTAAGTAATGGATTATGCTTTTTGTCTGGAATTTTCAACAATAATTCCATCTTTAAGCCTTATTATATGGTCAGCAATAGAGAATATATTCTGATCATGAGTTGAAAAAATAAAAGTAGTATTTAATTCGTTATTTATCTGTTTCATAAGCTCTATTATCTCTTCACCTGTTTTGCTATCGAGATTTGCGGTTGGTTCATCTGCAAGAACTATTTGAGGTTTTGTTACAAGCGCTCGCGCGATTGCAACACGCTGCCTCTGCCCTCCTGACAATTCATTAGGTTTATGCTTTTTCCATTTTGAAAGCCCTACAGATGATATCAAATGGTCTATATATTCAGCTTGTAAAGCTTTTTTATTTTTTGTCAATTTATTCTTGCCTATTAATAATGGGAACTCAATGTTTTCATATACATTTAAGACAGGAAGAAGATTGAATGATTGAAAAATAAATCCAATTGTCGAATGTCTGAGTTCTGTTATTTTTTTATCAGATAGATCATCTGTTACAATACCATTTATTTTTACAATACCTTCTGTTGGAATATCGATACAACCAATCAGATTTAATATTGTGGATTTTCCGGAGCCGGATGGTCCAACTATTGAGATAAAATCCCCTTTTTCTATTTCAAAGGAAATTCCTTTTAAAGCAATTACTTCTGTTTTTCCCAAGGGATAAATCTTTTTTACATTTTCTAGAGCGACAATTGCCATCATGCCTCCGCGAGGATATCAATAAATTATAACAAAATTTATCATGGTCAAGCAATACAAATTAAAATGGCAATATGGTTGGAAAAAACCAGTAATTAGTATAAGATGGCATTTGATTTAATGGACCCTAAGTAAATATAAAAGGCTTAATAATAATGAAAAACAAAATTAATCGATCTTTGCTTTTTTTGCTCGCATGGATTGTTTTTGGAGTTATTCTTGTTACATCTCTAGCTAGTTTTTTTGTTTATAATACTTTTTTGTTCTGGAATGATATGCAAACCAGAACATTTATAAGTATTTCAATAATTATATATCTGCTTTTTTCAATTTTTTCATTACGAATCAACCGTTTTTCGTATAGGGAACAGCTTGGTTTGGTTTTATTTATTCTTTCTTTATGCATGTCGGTTTTTCTGACAATAATAGCAATTGGGCGGCTATATTATTCCAGAAGTTATCTTGTCTATTACTATGTCTTTTCTTTTATATGGACCGGAATAGGGTTCTATTTTTTTAAAAACCCCAAAAATTCTTTTTTCTTGTTGTGTCCCTGGGGGTTATCTCTTGAACTTTCCAAAAGCAGTGGCAGAAAATGGGAAATATTAAAAACTCCTCAATTAAAAAACTGCGATGGAATAATCGCAGATCTTCATGAAAAAATTGAACCTGAGTGGATGAGAATGATCGCAAATGCAACATTGATAAATCTACCAGTATATCATGCGGCAACTATTTATGAGAAAACAACGGGAAAAATTTCTACAAGCCATTTAAATGAAGGGCTCCTTTCAACTTATTATAAAGTAAATATTATTTACTTTAGAATTAAATCCATTCTTGAAAAATTATTGATTATACTATTTTCTCCTTTTTTGATTTTGACTATTATTCTGGTCTCAATTATTGTAAAGATAGATTCTAAAGGACCTGTTTTTTTTATTCAGGATAGGGTGGGCAGAAAAGGAAAATCTTTTAGGATGTATAAATTCAGATCTATGATAATAGAGTCAGAAAAAGATGGTGCAAAATTTACATCCACAGATGATAAGAGAATAACAAAAATAGGTAATATATTAAGGAAATATAGAATAGATGAAATACCTCAATTTTTTAATATACTAAAAGGTGAAATGAGTTTAATCGGCCCAAGACCGGAACAGGTTGTATTTTCAGATAAATTTGAAAAAGAGATCCCATTTTATGCTTACAGGCACTTGGTTAATCCTGGAATAACAGGCTGGGCGCAGGTAAATCATGGATATGCCGCAGGTACAGAAGAAACAGAAACAAAACTTGAATACGACCTTTACTATGTCAAATACATGGGTTTTTGGATCGATCTCCTTATTATATTAAAAACATTGAAAACAATTCTTACTGGGTTTGGATCAAAGTAAATTAATTACTCGGAGAAATTATGTCTGCTTTTTTGCACTCATTATTTATATGGCCATTTCAATCTTTTATAGAAATCTTTTTCATGATTTTTATTAAAATATTAAAAAATAACATTGGCTTAATAATAGTATTGCTAAGTGTTATTATGAATCTTTTTTTAATTTATTTTTATAAAAGATCTGTTTTATTCAATAATAATAAAATAGAAAATCCTTTTTTAAAAAATGGTAATATAAAAAAATTTTCTTTTATAAAGCCATATATATATCTAATACTTTATACTTTTCTTTTTATAGCAACTTGTGATTATTTTTATAATACAACATATCTAATCAATTCTTCTTTTTTTAATCTAAAAGATTTAAATCAGCCTGATCAATTAATTAAAATTGGAACAATTGATTTTAATATTTTTCCCATTTTAATGTTTGTTTTTGCTGCTGTTTCAATATTTGCTCCATTTATTATAAATAAAAGAAAAATTGCTATTTCAATAGTAACGCCATTTCTGATTTTATTTTTAGTATTCTTTTTTCTATTATATAACGCTCCTTGTGGATTGGTTTTGTTTTGGGTTGTTGCAGGATTATTTTTATTATTTATAAACATTCTAAGTTCTCTGAAAAATTCAGAAAAAATATTTAAATTTTTAATTATTATTTTTTGTGCTCTGTTTTTATTATTTTTTATTAATCGATTTAATAGTTTTAAAATCAAATATATGATTGCTTTAGTTGTTATAGATATAGCAGTAATGTTCGTTGCATTAAAAAAAGAAGCAATAATAAAAATATTTGAAACCAGTTTTTTTTCCCCCATAGATAAAGATCTCCAAGGTTTATATAGATATTCATCTATAATTCTTTTTGTTCTTACAGGGTTTGCTGTTCCTTTGCTGCTTTTTTCATCCTCTCCAACAGAGTTTGAGGATTCAATAAGTATGCTTATTAGAACAATGCTTCAGGCAGGATCAATTTTTATCTTGTTTGCATTTCTTTTTTGGTCTTTTTCAACAACAGCAGTTCAAAGAATTCTTTCTCTCTTTTTGTCCTTTACAGCCATTCTTGCTTTTTTCTGCGGTTTTGTTTTTACCGGAAATTATGGAGCGATAACTCCTTCTTTTGTTTTTGACAACTGGGAGCGTATTGATAAGTCAAAAGATTTATTAAAAACAATACTGGCATCTGGATTATCTTTTTTAATAATATTTATCCTCTTTCGTATTAATAAATTTCGATGGTTAAAAGATGGGTTTATAATATTATTATTTTCGTTAGTAGTTATTTCTGGAATAAATTTATTTACAATTATTAAAGAAAATAATCTTGTAAACGCCAGAACAGAAAATCTGGCAGAAAAAAACATTTCAGATGAAAGAAAATATAATATCTTTAATTTCTCTAAAACAGGTGAGAATATTTTTATCCTGTTTCTGGATAAAGCTTCCGGGCACACTTTGCCATATGCTTTGGATTTAAGACCTTCTTTAAAAGAAGATTTTGATGGTTTTGTCTGGTATCCAAACACAATTTCCTTTGGCGCAAATACATTGTTTGGATTGCCTGCAATGATGGGAGGGTATGAATACACTGCTTTAAAGGTAAATGAACGGAAGGATATATCTCTTAAAGACAAAGTTAATGAATCTTTAAAAGTACTGCCTGCTCTTTTTGGAGAAGCTGGATATAACGTTGTTGTTACAGATCCAACGTATTCTAATTTATCCTGGATACCTGACACAAGCATTTATGATGATATGAAAAATGTTAAATCGTATAACATTGCTGGAATATTTAGAAATAGATTTAACAAGGAGCAAACGGAAAGCGATAAAGGGTTTTCAAAAATATTTGATTACGATATTATGATGAGGTTTTCAATATTTAGAATATTTCCTCCATTTTTAAGACCATTACTTTACTATGATGGGAACTGGCTTAAGCTGGTTGGATCATCAAGTTATAATCAAGCAATAAAACATTATCCAAATCTTCTTTATCTTGGAGATCTGTGTAATGTTAGTAGTACAGGAAATAATTTAAATATTATGATGAATGAAGCAACGCATAATCCAGGACCTTATAATCAAAACTTTGAACTTACTTCTGAGCCTGTTTTTTATTCTAATGATGAGATAAAAAAATTCATTTCAGCAGGAGAAGTTAAATATATCTATGCATATACTGCAACGCTTATAGCAATTTCAAAGTGGTTTGAATGGCTAAAAGAGGAAGGAGTATATGATAATACTAAAATTATTATAGTAAGCGATCATGGGTGGTTTTTTAATAGAGAAATACTTGCTTTAAAGGAAGCAGAATTTTATAACCCCTTATTGCTGGTAAAAGATTTTAATTCCAGAGGTTTTCTGTTAAAATCAGAAGAATTTATGACTAATGCAGATGTACCTGTTATAGTAACTTTCGGGTCTTTGGGCAAATCCATTAATCCCTATACTGGAAAAACTATTGACAGTTCTCCAAAAGATGAAAGAATTTTTGTTTATGGGGGATCATGGGCAGCCAAAAATCATAAAATGAATTCCCTTGTTATTGAGGGTATTATTGAAGTAAAGAATAAAAATATATTTGATTCAGAAAACTGGATACACTTAAAGGAATAATTTATTTATATGCAACAAATCAATAAAACAGAGAAAATAAAAAGATTTTTTTCCAATAAAAATCTTATTCGAATACTTTTTTGTTACAGAATTATTATGGTATTTATAATGTATTATCTTGCTGTTGTAAAAGATATGACAAGGAGAGGTGACACTCCTAAATACCTTTTTGCAAATCCTTTTGAGCTTTTTGCTAATGATGGATTTTTTCTTTTTTTGCATCAGACCAAGCTGGTTCAGTTTTTTGTAGGTTCTGTACATATGCTTTTACGATATGAAATTTTAACGCACATTGTTTTTTCTTTACTTGCTTTTTATGGAATTAAATGTTTTTTGGAAGCAGTTCCCGAGAAAAATAATAAATATTATAAAATATTGATTTTAATGACTTTTCTGCCATCATTTACATTGTGGTCTTCTGTTGCAGGAAAAGAGTCTTTTCTTGTTTTTGCAATGGGAATAATTTCTGCAGAAGTTGTAAGGTTTTTTTCCAATAAAAAATTTAGAATTTCTTTTTTAGTAATTCTTTCCATTTTTCTGATTTTTGTAATAAAAAGCCAATATGTACCAGCTGTTTTTCTTCTGGTTTTATATATCAAATTACGAGAAAGGATAAAACTTTCATGGAAAGCAGATATGTTTATTTTGATAGCAATACTTGCATCAAATTGTGTATTGATTTATTTGTTCAGAAATAAAATAGATAATTTTGTTGCAAATCAGGTTTATGAAATGTTTGTTTTTAGTAAATCTACTGCACGCTCGACAAGAGGGCGAGTTTTTTTTGAGCAATATGACTTTTTTAAAAAAATGTATTATCTCTTGCCGCTTGCAGTGTGGGGGCCAACATGGAGCGAAACAAAAATATCAATACTTCATCGCTCTGTTTTTATTGAAAACATCCTCCTTTTGGGAGTCTATATATATCTTATGAAAGATTTCTTTTTAAAAATATTTAAAAAATTTAATGTTTATTATCAATGGTTTTTTGTCAGTCTTATTGTTATAGGTTGGCTTTTTATTGCTCAATATATTCAGGGGGTATTGAATCCTGGAGCTGCGATTAGATATCGAACTAACATATATCTTTTAGTAACAGTATTATGTTATTCTGTTACATGTATAAAAGAAAAAACCTTTTTTGAAAATGATACTGAAAATAATCAAAATGGAGCAATATAAATGAAAATAGTAATTATCGGAACAGGGTATGTAGGATTGGTCTCCGGTGCATGTTTTGCAGAATTTGGATGGGATGTAACCTGTATCGATAAAAATAGTGAAAGAATCAAGTCTCTTGAAAAAGGGATAATGCCTATATATGAACCAGGACTTGAAGATCTCGTTAAAAAAAATGTAAAAGAAGGACGACTTAGTTTTTCTATTGATTATGCTCCACATGTTGAAGATGCAGATATTATTTTTATTGCAGTAGGAACTCCCTCCAGGCGTGGAGATGGTTATGCGGATTTGACTTTTGTTTATGAAGCGGCAAAAGAGATTGCATTACACTTAAAAAAATATACTGTAATTGTTGATAAAAGCACTGTTCCTGTAGGAACAGCAAGAAGTGTTGAAAAAATAATAAGAGCAGAAAATCCTGCTGCTGTTTTTGATGTAGCATCAAATCCTGAATTTTTACGCGAAGGTTCTGCCATTAACGACTTTATGCGGCCTGACCGTATTGTCCTTGGAGTTGAAAACGATAGAGCAAAAGAAATGCTTAAAGAACTTTACAGACCTCTCTATTTAATTGAAACTCCAATGGTAATGACCGGGCTGGAAACAGCCGAGCTCATAAAATATGCTTCCAATGCTTTTCTTGCAACAAAAATTTCATTTATAAATGAGATAGCAAATCTTTGCGAGAAAGTTGGAGCTAGTGTTAAAGATGTTTCAAAAGGAATGGGACTTGATAAGCGGATAGGTCCTAAATTCCTGCATGCAGGACCAGGATACGGCGGCTCCTGTTTTCCAAAAGATGTAAGCGCACTTGTTAATATTTTTCATGACAATGGAATGACTGCAAAAATTCTTGAATCAGTAATTAATGTCAATGATTCACAAAAATCTCTTATGGTTGAAAAAATACGGGATGCGCTTGGTGGCAGCGAATACAATAAAACAATTTCTTTTCTGGGACTTACTTTTAAACCGGAAACAGATGATATGAGAGAAGCTCCTTCTCTTAAAATTATTTCTGCGCTTATAAATGGTAATGCTGTTATACATACGACAGACCCTCAGGGAATGACAGAAGCAAAAAAATTACTTCCCACCTCTGTTAAGTATTTTGATGACCTTTATGAAACATGTAAGGGAGCAGATGCTGTTGTTGTTATTACTGAATGGAATCAATACAGGGCTATTGATTTAGGAAAGCTAAAGAAGGTAATGAAAGGAAATATTTTTATTGATCTTAGAAATATATATAATAAAGAATTGGTTGAAAAAGCAGGTTTTATATACTCTGCTGTTGGCATGCCTGTATCCAGGCAAGTGAGGGAGCAAAATTGAACTATAACAGATGTGCAGTAAATGGGGTATTTGATCTTTTTCACATTGGACATGTAAGGCTTTTAAAAAGAGCAAAAGAGATGTTTAAAGAAGTTGTTGTTACTGTAGATTCCGATGAGCTTACTATAAAAGAGAAAAGGAAGCCTATTTTTAATCAGGATGAGCGGGTTGAAATATTAAAAGCCTGCCGTTATGTTGATGATGTTGTTGTTATTGACAGATCCTATGGCCCTCATGCCCATGATTCTGCAAAAGTGGATGAATTTATGGAGCAGTATAAAATCGATGCTATGTTTGTTGCTGCAGATGATGAAGAGTATGTAAAATACTGGTTTGGTTATCTTTATAGTCAGGGAAAAGTTGTTATTGTTCCAAGGACAAAAGAGATATCAACTACTCATGTTATTAAAGTTGTTAATGGAGAAGTTGTTAGAGATTTTACAAATAAAATAATAAAAGTATTTAAAAAGAAAATGCTAAAGAGAAATATAGATAAAAAATAATACCTGGAACAAGCTAAGCAGGATTTCTCGCCCTTCCGTTATTTAAAAAACTTTTAAGCAAAGGTAACGATGTTATATACTTTATATACTTCTTTAAGAAGGGTTTAATTTGATAATATAAAGAAGGTTAATAATAAATGGAAAGTTTTGCAGAAAAAGGGATATTAACGTTAGCAATAGGGAAAAAATATAACAAAATGGCAAAATATTTAGCATATTCCTGCATTTTGCACAGTCCCACATTGCCGCGCGCAATAATCACAGATGATTGTGAATACTTTAAAGAACTATATGATGTGACAATACAATATTCTGCAGATATGGGCGATCCATTCAATGTAAAATTAAAATTACAGCACTATTCACCTTTTTTTGAAACATTATTTCTTGATTCAGATACATTAGTGTATACAGATTTGCGTTTTATGTATGAGTATTTTGGAAGTCAAAGTATTGTGTATACAGGAACTTGCCTGAAAGAGGGAAAATGGTATTTCAAAGAAATAAGTAATGTTTTGAAAGATTACAATATTCCCTGGGTTGGTAAATTAAACAGTGGCATCTTTTTGTTCAGAAAGGATGAAACTGGAATGAATGTAATGAATTATGCAGCCGAATTGCGTGAAAATCATAGAGGCCTGGATATTCCTTTTGTTGGTAAAAATTGGCTTCCTGATGAACCATTTTTAGCAATTGCATTTGGAAAATATGGGCAGTTGCCTAAAACCGATTTTGGAAGGTTGGGGCGTTCATTTATAGGAAAAACAAAAAAAATAAAACTGGATATTACAAAGGGCATATCTAGTTTTATAAAAAGTGGTGAATCAGTTTTTCCAGCAGTAGTACATTTTACAGGTGATCGGAAAGGTTATTACTTTAAAGAAAAAATGAAATTGTTGATTTATTATAAAGGTATCCCCGGTGGTGGTATCGGAATTTATTACTGCCCCATACATATAGTTTCAAAAATATTATCATTTTTAAAGTTTATTAGACGATGTATAAAATATATTTTAAAGCGCTTGGCTTAATAGCATCACGGCACAGACAGAAGGGAAAGCAGGTAATTAATAAAAGCAAAATTTAATGTCCTGTATAGATACATGTAAATTCGCAGAAAGGCTTAATATAGAACTTGCTTAAAATAAATTGAATAGGGAACTGAATTGAAAAATATTATTAAGAGGAAGAAGGGAGATTAAAACAATTGTCTTCGAACTCAGAAAATAATAAAAAAATAGTAAAAAACACGCTTGCACTGTATTTTCGCCAAGTTGTAACGATGGTGGTATCGTTATTCACTTCCCGGGTTGTTTTGGCGCAGCTCGGTGTTGCTGATTTTGGGATAAATAATGTTGTAGGTGGCGTGGTGATAATGCTGTCATTTTTAACTGATTCTTTATCGGGGACAACACAAAGGTTCCTCTCGGTAGAGTTGGGAAAAAACGACTTACTAAATCTAAAACAAGTTTTTGCAAATTCTCTTTCCTTGCATATTATTTTTATATTATTGACAGTAGTTCTTGCTGAAACAGTAGGGCTATGGTTTCTTCAAACCAAACTTGTTATCCCGCCGGAAAGAGCAGTTGCTGCTTTTTGGGTTTTTCAATTTTCTGTAATATCGTTTTTAAAAAATGTTTTTTTTGCTCCTTTTTATGGTGCTATCAAAGCTCATGAGAAATTTGATTTTTATGCAAAGATGAGTATCTTTGATGTTATTATGAAACTTGTTGCTGCATATATGCTCCTGGTTTTGCCGTATGACAAACTTGTAGCATTGGCGTTCATGTGGTTGTGCGTTGGAATCGCTGGAAAAATAATCGTATATATATATTGTTGTTTAAATTTTGAAGAGTGCAAAATTAAACTATCATGGACAAAGGATTGGATCAGGCAGTTATTAGGATATAATGCTTATACGGTTATTGGAGCGATTTCATATATCATAAGATTTCAAGGGCTTAATATTGTATTGAATTTGTACTATGGCCCGGTAATGAATGCAGCACAAGGAATTGCAAATACGGTAAATGGTGCTATCTCTTCATTTTCCAATAATGTGATGATTGCGACTCAACCTCAAATCATAATGAGTTATGCTAAAGAAGACAAACAACGACTTTGGACATTGATAACAAAAACATCAAAGTTAAATTTTTATTTATTTTTAATACTAGCGCTTCCTTTTATTATGGAAATAAATACAGCTCTTTATATCTGGCTTGGAAATTATCCTCAATATGCTCCGGTTTTCGCACAATTATTTTTATTGGAAGGATTGCAAAGAATTTTAGGACATCCAATAACTATTGCAAATATGGCTGTGGGGAAGCTACGAGCAGTCACAATCCAAAGCATTATCTTTAGATTAGTTATTTTGTTATGTGCTGTTTTTATAGGCTTATATAAGTTATCACCGGTATATATTTATATTTCCGCGCTTGTATTGCAGGGAGTTTCCTTCTCTATTACCGTAGTAATTGTATTAAAGATGCAGCTTGGTTTTTCAATCAAAAAATATTTCATTGATGTTATTTTGCCTATATCAAAAACGAATTTAGTTGTTGTTTCGCTTCCAATTGTTTCACACTATGTTTTTTCAAAATCAATAGTATCTTCCTGCGGAGTTGGATTATTTACCTTGATTTGGAGTATGATTATAGTTTTTTATATAGGGCTTGATAAAAATGAAAAGCAAATGGTTGTAAATAAATTACCACCTTTTTTGAGAAAAATGATATTTTTTAAATGAGAGATATATAAAAATGTTTTTATTAAAAATATTTAGATTATTTTTTAAAATGGTTTTTGGTCGCTTTTTTCATGAAAAAAAGATTCTTTTAATTCTTACATCTGGGCTTGGAAACACAATTATGACAATCCCGCTGTTAACGGAATTAAGAAGATTAATACCAAATTATAAAATTACAGTAGTGGGTAGCAAGTCCAATATTTCATTAATTACTGATAATAGAAAGCTGTATGATAAAGCATATAGCTATGATGGCAATAAAAAACTAATGACTTTTTTGTTGGAATTATTGGTTAGCAAAAAATATAATGATCAGATCAGTTTTATTGATTTTTATAAATATATAATCATCCCTTATTCCTGTGACAGGTGGTCTGCTGTTTTAAAAAAAATTGGTCTTGCTAAAAATATAATTTATGTAAAAACAAGAAATGAAGCAATAATAGAAAATGCAAACAATGTCGAATATGAAGAGGGAAAAAATGAGCTGGAGCTTAATTTATCTGCTGTAAAATATTTGACCGATAAAGATATTAAAATAGATATTCCAAGACTGATTGTATCAGAAGAAGAAAAAGAAAAAGCAGTTGATTACTTAGAAAAAAATAATGTTGATAAATCTAAAATGATCATTATACATGGTGGATTTGCAAAAAGCGGAACAATTAAAGCAATTCCTCTTAAAATGATAGAACAAATAATAGAACATTTTTCTGATAAGTATGAATTTATTCTTCTAAGTGGACCAGATGAAAAATATTTTCTTGAAAAGAATGATTTTTCAAAGATAAAAAACAGACTTAAAATATTTGATAATATCTCTGATATAAAAATTCTTGCTGCTGTATTAAGTTGTGCAAAATTACTTATAAGTGCAGATACTGGACCTTCACATATAGCTGCAGCAGCAGGAATTCCTGTTATATCAATTTTTGGTCCCACAGATAATAAAAGATGTATTCCTCTGGGAGGATTGTCTAAAAGTGTAAGAGTCATAAAAAATGAAAAATGTGATTGCCTTAATTGTTGGGATTTAAATGGAAACAGAGGATGTCCTTTTGAAAGAAAGTGCCTAAATAGTATTCCAGATAAAGATGTAATAAATACAATTTTAGAATTATTAGATAGCCATATAGTAAAGTCTTAAATATAATTTCTGAAAAGATATATAAGGAAATAAATGAAAAAAAATATTGTAATGGCGGGAGGGCTCTCTTTTGAAGATGCAAATTCATCGATTACAACAACCATTGAGTTATCCAAATATTTTAAAATTTTATATGCAGAGGGAAGGGTCCCCTTCTGTCGGGCATTAAAAAGAAAAAGAATATCCCGTTGGTTTAGTCTTTGGATAAAATCGCTTAAAAGGTCCAAGCCACAACAAATCAATAACAATCTTTCAATCATTTCCCTTTTTAAACTTCCTCTGTTTCCATATTCTTTTCCGAGCACTGTATTAAAATTTAATAACTACATAAATTTAAAAAGAATTAAAAAGTGGATAAAAAAACTTGGAATGGAAGAAAATCTTCTTCTCTACCATTGGAACTGGATGTTTGCTGATTTTATGGGAAAGATTGGAGAAAAGTATAATATTTATCAATGCAGGGATGCTCATGATAAGCATATGCATTTAAAAAACACTGGATATGGAAATTATATTTTAGAAAATGAACAGAAAATGTTTGATAATGGGATAAATAAGGCATTTGTTGTATCAGATTCTCTTAAAGAAGAATTGATAATTCGATATGGAACTGATATCGATATTGAAGTGCTTCCGAATGCAGTTGATTATGAATTTTTCAGGGAAACAATAGGCAGGTGTGTAGATAAAAAATATCCAGTTCTTGATGAAATAGAAAATCCCAAAATAATATATTGCGGCGGAATCAATGAGCGACTTGATATGCAACTGATTTATGATCTTGCAGAAAACAACAAGGACTGGTTTTTCATATTTTATGGTGGAGCAAGTATTCCTGTAAGGTCAGATCTTGAAAATGTTAAATTTATGGGAAGGGCAGACAAGGCAGATGTCCCTTTAATAATGAGTAAGTGTGATGTTGGGATAATGAATTATGTAATAAGTGAGTTTACAAATATTATTGATCCTTTAAAAATGACAGAATATCTTGCTGCGGGGCTGCCGGTTGTTTCTTCTTCAATAAATTCCGCAAAAATATTTAATCAACAAAATGAAGATATATTGCTTTTAGCAGATTCTCTGCAAGAGTGGAAAAAGGCAATTGAAAAAGCTATAATGTTAAAAAATAATAATGATTTTATAAAAAAGGCATTATCAATTGCTGAAAAAAATTCTATTGAAAATAAATGTAAAAAAATTAAAAATTATATAGAAGCATTATAAAGCTCTGGAGGAAAAATGAAATTGTATTTGACTTTATTCTTTTTATTGATTATGTGTTTCCCTGCTTTTTGCTATATAGATCCGGGAACAGGCAGTATGCTTCTTTACGCTATTATTGGTATATCAGCAGCATTACTCTATGCTTTTAAAGGATATTTCTATGAGTTGCGAAGTAAAATTACAGGGAAAGGATATAATCTTGATTCTGATTTATCAGAATATGATTTTGTGTTTTATTCTGAAAGCAAAGTATACTGGAATGTGTTTTCCCCAGTGCTTGAGAATTTGGATAAGCTGGGAAAAAAATCAATTTATTTAACCTCAAGCAATGACGATCTTGGATTATCATATAAATCAGATAACATTACATCAAAATATATTGGCGAAGGGATAAAAGCAGCAACATATCTTAATAATATAAAAGCAGATATTGTGACAATGACAACTCCACAGCTGGATATTCTTACTCTTAAAAAATCAAAAAAGGTTAATCATTATTCCTATATTTTTCATGCACCTACAGATGTTGGAATCTACGGTAAATATGCATTCGATAATTTTGATTCCATGCTGTGCGTAGGCAAGCATCAAATAACTCATATAAGAGAATTTGAGGAAAAGAGAAAAACTAATCAGAAAAAGCTTTTTGAAACAGGCTGTACATATTATGATGTTCTGTTAAAAAAAGAACAACGCACAGAGAAAAACCAAAAACCTGTAATTCTTGTTGCTCCTACATGGAATAAAAACAGCCTTCTTGCAAGATTTGGTTTTGATATTTTAAAACCACTTTTAACAGAAAAATATAAGGTCATATTAAGGCCTCATCCGCAAATGTATATTTCCCAGAAAAAATTAATTGAAGAGATTAAAAAAGAAAGTACCAAATATCTGGATCTTGTTTGGGATGAAAAACCATCAGGCGAAGATTCAATGAATGAATCAGATATATTGATATCAGACTTGTCAGGCATTATTTTTGATTATGCATTTGTTTATAAAAAGCCTGTTATATCAATTGATTCTACTGTAATCGATATTGGTCTTGAACTTGAAGATATGAAGATCGATGAATTGTGGGAACTTAATATCAGGGATAAACTTGGCAAGCTTGTTAAAGAGGAAGAAATTACCAAGCTTTTAATTTATGTTGAAGAACTCCTTTCATCATTTGGCAAGGAAAATATCGAAAGCATAATAAAAGAAAGTATTTATAATTTCGGTAACACAGGTGATGTTGCTGCAAAGCAATTAATTGAGCTAAAGGAAAATTTGAAAAAATAATGCTGAAAATTCTTTACTACATTTTTATTTTCCCGCTTGAAAGCGGGATGAAATTTATTTTTATTCAAACCTATAATATTTTTAATAACTATGGAATATCAATAATATTAATGAGTCTTGTTGTTAATATTGTATTATTACCTCTCTACTATCTTGCCGAACATTGGCAGGGCAAAGAACGGGAAATAAGAAAAAAGATGCAGCCCGAACTTGATAAAATAAAAAATGCGTTTAAAGGAGAAAAGCGTTATTACTATACAAAAGCTGTATATAAAAGGTTTCACTATCATCCCATAAATTCGATTCGGGTAAGTTTTGGATTTTTAATACAAGTTCCTTTTTTTATTGCAGCATACCACTTTTTATCACATTATGAAGGAGTAGTCGGTATTTCGTTTTTGTTTGTAAATGATTTATCACAACCAGACAGTCTGCTAAAGTTTAATAATATTGCTATAAATATTCTTCCTTTTATTATGACATTTATCAATATTTTATCTGCATATATTTATACAAAAAATCTTGGTAAAAGCGATAAGGTTCAACTGTGGCTTTTGGCACTTCTGTTTTTAGTGCTATTATATAATGTTCCTTCGGCCCTTGTTTTATATTGGACTCTAAATAATCTTTTTTCTTTGATTAAAAATACCCTAAGTGTGTATGTGCTTAAAGTAAAATCTCTTGCATAATTAATTTAAAAAAGGGAATAGAGTGATTAAATTTTTAAAAAAGTATGAAACATCTTTTATTATATCGTTATTGTTTTTAGCATTTTATATGCTATTTTTTCATAAGATAGACCAATATTCACCTAGTCGTTTTACTGCTTATGCTTTTGCATGCGGAGTGCTTTTAGTTCTTAATATCTGGTTATATATAAATGCTTTTATTGACTACAGAAATAAAAAGTTTAATAAATATTTTTTTTATTTTGCTTCTTTTGTTTTTTCAATAGCTATTCTCTTAACTATAGATTGGATATTAAAGTTAAATATATTTACATCAAAAAGCAAATTTAAATTAATAATTTTATTTTTTCTGTTTTTACATATATTTGTTGTTGTTTGTTATAAATTGATCAAAACTATTTTTAAGCAGGGTTGTCCAGCTGGACTTGGAATTTTTAACACCAGTTTAAAAATAGAGAAAATAAAATTATATCAAATAATAAGCGCTATTTTATACATTAGCTTAATTGTTTTCTTAATAACCCCTTTTAGGTTATACATAACATCTCCGGGCGAACTTGAAATACCATTTTTTAAATTATTGATATTGTGTTTCACCACCTTTGCAATTGTTTTTATAATATTATCTTTTATATCTATAATTGTTCCTGGCTTTTTTAAAAAGCAGATACTGTTTTTTTTCTATTTTGTTGCTGCTTTTATCTTTTTTTATACATTCATTTTTCCTGGAAACTTTGGTGCACTTGATAACTTTATTTTAAAAAATGCAGATAACCTTTATGGAAAGTTTTACAGGAATATACTTGAAGTTTTTTTTATAATTTTACTATGGCATTTTATTTTATTCCTTATTGATCATGGGAAAATTAAAGTATTGGCAATTTCTTTTTTTATACTTTCTACAATTGCTTC
>WRCW01000007.1 GCA_009783755.1 Spirochaetaceae bacterium | reverse complement strand
CTCAAGTTTTTCCGCTGCATTTCCAAAATCTGCCATGGCAAGATTTCTGGAACCGCCCTTTATTGTATGAGCTTCTCTTGCCAATAATTCAAAATCTTTGTTTTGGAGAAAAATCTTCATATTCGCTAATTGAGATTTTGCTTTTTTATCAAATTCTTCCAATATTTCAAGAAGCACTTCTTTCTCTCCGCTAAATATATCAAGCGCTTGCTCATAATCAAATATACTCTTATTTTCTGCTTTATTCGTTATAGGTGCAGGAGAATCTGCAACAAAAGTTTTATTCTTCTGGTTGCTTTGAGCAGTTTTTTGTTTTTGCTCTTCAACAGGATTAACCTCTTCCAATTTTGCAAAATCATCTTCACTCATAATCCATTTGGAGAAAAGGTGTGCAAGGTCGGTTTTTTTAAATGGCTTGGCAAGAAAGTCATCTATACCTGCTTCGAGATATTTATCCATTTCACCTGTAATTGCATTTGCTGTTACAGCTATTATAGGTGTTTTGATTCCCATTTCACGAATCTTTCTTGAGGCATCAAAGCCATTCATAACAGGCATCTGTATATCCATCAAAATAAGGTCGTATTCCTTTTCCTCAGCAAGCTCAACAGCCTGTAATCCGTTATCAGCTACTTCAACTTCAATATGCAAACTTTCAAGGATCGTTTTAAAGAGTTTTTGATTTATATAGTAATCTTCTGCCACAAGGAATCTTTTTCTATTTGAATACATAAATTCCTTAATGATCCCAAGTTCCTGTTCTGTACTGGTACTTTTATCTTCTTCAGCAATATCAACAACTATATCAAGAGATTTAAAAACAGCAGCATAAAGAGCATTCTTTTTTATAGGTTTATTGATATATCCATCGAACCAGTTTAGAAGCTTCATTTTTGCTTCATCGCCACCCATCCCAATTGGAGTCATAAGAATTTTTTTAATAGTTGAAAAATGTCCATCTGTATTTATTTCGCTTGCAAGCTGCCAGCCATCCATTCCCGACATCCTCTGATCAATAAGCATAAGATCAAGAGGAGGAACATCTTTGTTTCGGAGAAATTCAAGAGCTTTTGCTCCACTTTCAGCTTCAAATATTTTTGCATCAATCTCTTCAAGATAGCTTCTTATTTGTTTTCTGCTTGTTTCATTATCATCTACAATAAGGATTCCTGTTTTATGTGAAAATTTAGGTCCTGAAGGAGCATCTTTCGGCAAAGGAGACTCTTCTGATTTGATTGTAAACCAGAAAACAGAACCTTTTCCTTCTGCACTTTCAACACCGATCTCCCCGCGAAAAAGCGTCACAAGCTGTTTACAAATGGAGAGTCCAAGCCCTGTTCCCCCGAATTTTCTGGTAACAGATGAATCTACCTGTGTAAACGCATTAAATAAAAGATGTTTTCTGTTTTCAGGTATACCTACTCCAGTATCTCTTACAAAAAAATTTAAAACCATTTCACCAGAAGAAGGGGGTTCTGCAAGTACACTAACTACAATCTCACCCTTTTTTGTAAATTTTATGGCATTGTTAAGAAGATTCATAATGATCTGTCTGAGACGTACAGGATCGCTTTTAATTATTTTAGGTGCTTTTGGAGAAATTGATAAAACTACTTCAAGCCCTTTTTTATGAGCTTCCATTGCAACAAGTGTTGTAGCATCTTCCAATGTGTCGTAAAGATTAAAATCAATTTTTTCTAGATCAAGTCTTCCTGCTTCAATTTTTGAAAAATCAAGAATATCATTTACAAGACCTAAAAGCACTTCTGCAGAAAAAAGGATTTGTGCTCCATATTCCCTTTGTTCCATATTAAGGACTGTCTCAAGCATAAGCTCCGACATTCCAATAATAGTATGAAGAGGGGTTCTTATCTCATGGCTAACATTAGCTATAAATTCCGATTTTGTTTTTGTAGCCTGTTCTGCTATATCCCTTGCTTCTTCAATCTTTTTCTCGGCGCTCTTAAGTTCAGTTATATCTTCAATAAAACTTATATAATATTTTTTTCCATTGTGGATATGTCCAAGATTTATCATTATTGAATAACACAAATGCTGGCCATCAGCACATTCTATCCACTTTTTATGATGTACAACTTTTTTATTATCCTTTTTCAGCTCTTCAAAAATAATAATAAATTCATGGTAAAAATCCCTTTCCATGGCTGCAAACAGAGGACAAGATAAAAGAACTTCCCTTTTTTTTCTCGTTAGCAGACAGAATGCTTGATTCACTTCCTGTATTTCAAGGTATTCATTGAAAGTAAATATCGAAAGCGGAGAATTTTCCAAAAATGCAAAAAGCTGTTTATCATACATGATCTAAAATCCAGGGTTAAGGATCTCTGCTGTTTTTCTTTTTATTAAATTTGGGTTAAGTGGTTTACTCATGTAGCTTTTAACCCCATATTTTACAGCTTTAAGAACTGTTTCTTTCTGAGAAAGAGCAGAAAATACTATTACAGGGGTTTTTATTCCATACTCGTTGATAAATTCTAGAACTCCAAAACCATCAACTTCCGGCATCATAAGATCAAGAAAAATAAGGTCATACTCTTTGTTCTCAGAAAGCACATCAATAAATTTCTTTCCATTTTCAAACGTATCTATCTGCCATTCAAGGGTTTTAAAAGATGTCTTTACAAACTGTCTTATAACAAAATCATCATCAACAACTGCAATTTTTATATTATTGCCGATTGTTTCAAGTTTTCTTGTGATATTTTCTGTTTCAAATCTCATCTCTATTTTTACTTCTTTTACATCCTTGTTTTTTGGATTCAAGAGATTATCTTCAACTACTCTGTCCTGGGCAAAATTATCTGCCTTCTGTCCTATAAGATCATCAAGAGCATCGCTTAAATTATTTCTTATCTGTATATCTTTATATTCATCAACATAGCATATATAATCTTTTATTGTTTTTTCATTAGCCAGTACAATTACTTTATCATAATTTTCCTTAACAGTTTTTACCACAATATCAAGAAGCGTTCTGAGTTTATAAATATTTTTGTCTTCAACTTTTATTCCACTCATCATGAGAAGTACTTTTGGAATAGTTATATTGTAGATATTTACAAGCTCTTCAAGCCTGAATTTAAGTATCTCTATTTTTTCAATATTAAGACCACGCGCTATTTCTATAAAAATAATTTCATCGTTAAAATTTGCTTCAATAATACAAGGAGTGTCATCTACTTCAAATGTTGTTCCAAGTATTTCAGATATCCCTTTTAAAAGAGAATCTATTCTTAAAGGTTTGGAAAATATTTTTTTTATTCCATATTTTGCATATTCAGCAATTTTGCTTTTATCGACTTTATTTGTAAGCAGGACAACAGGTACAGATATAGTATTTGGATTATCTACTTTTTCTGCAACAACTTCGAAAAACGTTTTTCTTGTCAGAGAATGATCCATTATAATAAGATCCGGAATAATTTTTCTTAACTTTAGAGAACCATCAAGACCATTTAAACCTGCAGTGACGTCAAAGCCATGCTCTTCTATTTTTTTGCATAGATATTCGCGGAATTCATCATTTTCATCAATTATTAAAACTTTCTTCATCAATTTTTTCTCCTGATTCAATTAAGAAAATATCTGTAAGAATTTCCCTTGTAATTGCATAAAGAGGAGGGATCCCCTCGGAAAACTGCATCCCGGTAGAGAGCTGGCTTCCGGCATCAGCAGGAAGATCTGAAACATAATAATAAAAACTTGTAAAAAGATTTTTAGGAATAAGTCCATGCTGTACTCCTTCTATTATTTGTCTCAAATAGTATATCCCTTCCATTTCAAGGCCAATACAGTCCCAAATATGCTTATAAAAAGAGAGCATCATAGTATTTTGAAAAAGCGTGCCATCAACAGTAAGCATTGGCCCTTTATGTATTTTAGTTCCATCCAGTCTTTTTTGCAAACGGTTAATTTTTAAAAGAGCTTGATTTTTTATTGGCTGGAAAAGATCTTCTGATTGTTCAATAAAAAGGTCAGGAATTAGAATATCTCCCCTTTTTCCAACAAGAGCTCCAGCCTTGCCCATAATGTTGATACTGCTTATATTTCTTCCAAACTGCAGAAGAAGGCTTCTCATAATTTCTTCTGCCTGTTCTCCAAATGCATAGTCAATATTAATAATAATTGCGTTTGTATCCTTTGGAATAGAAGGGAGACCTGGATCGATTTTCTTTTTTTTCAGTTTCTTTAAGCTAAAAAGCTGTACCTGAATTCCTGTGGATTCTGTTCTTTTAAGCCTGATAACTCCATCGCTATTTTCAAATTTTAGTACATCATTTTCATCTTTTTCTTTTATAAAATCTTTTGAAAGAGCATAAAGTAAATCATGTCTGTTAAACCATTTATTTTTTAAAGCAGGATGATGTGTTTTTTCACCCCACGAAATAATTTCGTCTATTCTTGAAATTAATTCATGGTTAAGGCAGTTTATTACTGAATGAGTATTGCTGCTTATAACGTGGACTTTAACATTCTCCGGAAGTTCACTCACCCTGTATCCTGTAAGATCTTTTACAGAATTTCCTATCTGTGAAAGCCACCTTTCAGCTCTTCTTGTATTATATACATCGATCTGCTTTTTTATAATGAGACTAAAGATCCCGCTGTGGATAGCAACATTATAAATATATTTTACAGTATCAGTTGGCCATATAGTTTTAAGCCCGGAAAGTTCTTTTACTGAAAAAGGAAGTGTTCTTAGAAAAACAGCATCTACCTTTTTTTTATCTTTTAGAGATTCATTTTTTGATATGTGATTTTTTAATGAAATTAGCAATCTATGTTCTGAAAGTTTTTTTCGTATTTTTTCTGTTTCTACGACAAACACACAAAGACAGGTAATAAGGTCAAGAAGATCTGTTATACCTGGTCTGTAAAGCATCATTGTTTGACCATTTATCATCTTCCATTCTCTCCTGCGTCTTGCAGCAGCAGGAACAGGTTCAAAAAGTTTCCATGGCTCTGGTATATGGTCATAAAGTTCGTCTATAAGTATATAAACAAAATTCTCGGTAACATTTGAAGGGAGCCTTTTTACTGCATAATCGAGCACTGATGTATCAACTTCATCTTCTTTCAGTAACAGCTTATGCATGGCAGGCTCCATATCTTTATAATATGGAATAAGATCTCGTATCTGTATATGCCCTCTTGTTATTCCCTGCAGGACTTCTGCTTTAAATCTGTCAAATGCAGAGAATATTCCCTGTTTATCCCGCAGTATTGTACTCATTGCTTTTGAAAAAGCTTTTGAAGAGTGGATAAGTCTTCTGAAATTTTTTCCGGAAATACTGCAACACGAGACATCAGATAACGCTCTTACAGTATAAATTCTTTTTTGATTAAAGAGCGCTGCCCTTTCCCCAAAATAGCGCCCTGCTGATATAACATTTAATCTTACATAATCCGAACCATTATAGTCTAAGGTTTCGACAACCCCTTTTCGTATAAGAAAAACACTATCGCTGCTTTCGCCTTTGCTGTATATTACATCTCCCTTGTTAAAGGAATATTCTTTTAGAGTCTTAACCAGTTTCTTTTTTTCCTGATTAGATAAAAACCTGAAAGGGATTACAGTTTCAATAAGAGCTGCAGCAGAGTTATAATCCATAATGTTGCCTCCTCAGCATTCTGCAAGGATGAGTGCTTTTTTTCTGCTGGATACTCATATAAACCTCTTTAAATTAAAATAGTTAAAACTTATATCCAAACTTCCTAAGAATTTCTTTTCTCGCTTTTTTATCTTCGCCAGCCTCAATTCCTTTGGGAGAAAAACCATCAATAACACCAAGAACACCGCGCCCCTGGGAAGTTTCATATATTACAGCCTGAAGAGGATTGGCAGTTGCCGCAAATATTCCTGCAACCTCCTGGCAGTTTTTTATTGCATTAAGAATGTTAATGGGAAAAGCTTTTCTTATAAGTAAAATAAAAGAGTGACCAACACCAAGGAGATTTGCATTTTCAGAAGCTGCTTTTACCAATTCTTCGCTATTGCCCTCTGTTCTTATAAGGCAGGGACCCGAAGCTTCGCAAAAAGCAAGTCCGTACTCTACTCCCGGAACAGCGCTTATAACAATTTCTGATATATCTTCTACTGTTTTTATAAAATGAGATTGTCCAAAAATAATATTTGAATCTTTAGGAATATTGATTTGTACAACTTTTATTTTGCCATCATCCATTCTCTTCTCCTTTTAATTCAATATCAAGTCCAGATTTATCTCACAAACAGCACATGGAGCGCCAATGCCCCAATTTTCAAGAACCAAAGGATTAATCTCTCCTATTATACCTATATTTTTACCTTTTAATATAATTTGCGCACATCTACCATTTATAAATCGGGTATCTTCTGCTTCAACAAGAGTATAATCTGCAGAGATATAAAACATTATAGCTGAAAGCTGTGAGTTTACAAGATTAAAACCCGCATCTTTATCTGCAGAGAGAAATCCAAGGGAGTTGATTGTAATAACGCCATAATTTTCTTTGCTCTCTTTTATGGCAATTTTACCTGTTTCAAATATTTTATGAGGATAAACACCATTTCCCGAGACAGATTCTGAGTTGAGCAAAGAAGGAATTATAGAGGGCCGCAAGTATTCAAAATTTTCACTCATTGGATTTGATATTTTTACAATATCATCTCCTTTGATATTCATTTTTTCTATAAAATCTTTTGCAGAACCAAGATAGTTGTAAACCATTTCCTGAAATCCCAAACCAACCATTATATTTTTTATTTTTCTGCCAAATATGGTTGCATCGGAAAGTTTGCCCTTTGTAAAGTCATCTGTCATTATTGGCTCAAAACTAGTAAGCCCTTTCCCGATCATTATATCTTCTATTATGTCTACAGGGTGGAGAAAGTCATTTCTGTATTCTGCTGGATAGAGCACAAGAGTATCTCCATCTCCTTCAATTCTGCATCCCATTTTTTTTCCATAAGAGACTGCTTCATTTACTTTAAAATTTTCGCCAAGCAGTTTGTTGACACTGGAAATATCTGTTTTTACAGGTTGCTGAAAATAAAATGGAGCAGTAATCTCACGGCCAAGCAGTGTGTCATAAGGATAAATTGTTTTTACAGGAAGAATTTCATAACCAGCATCATAGAGATCGCAGGCAACAATAGATGTTGCAAGCATAAGTGAATAAATATCAGTTCCTGTCATTTCAACAAAAAGCTCTTTGTCTCCTGCAACAACAGCCCCAATATCATTACTGTTTATTACAGGAGGAAGGCTTAAGGTTTTTCCCTGTGAATCTGTAATGTATGGGTATTTATCAAATCCGGAAATAATTGCTCCAAATTCCTCTCCCTTGGGATGCTGTTTTATGATTTCTCTTAACGTTAATTTTTTATCAAAACCAAGCGGGACAAAAGATTCCTTATCCGGATTTGCTGCAGTATATTTTATTGGATATTTAAAAAGATCGCTTCTGTAAACTCCCATTGCTATGCTTTTTCTTTTCTGACCATAGTTCCAGCAGAGCTTCTCCTGTGTCTGTATAATATCTTTAAGCAATGATTCATCCATGCTTTTCCCTTTTATTGCAAATGCAGAAATATAAGGTCTTATTTTTCCAAGTGCAGGATCTACTTCTATTACTCTATTCCCGCACTCTTTGATATTTCCTTTTACAGAAAAAAATGGATACTCTTTTTTCTCTCCGCCAAGATAAATTCTAAGCTGTCTTCCAAGTCCGGCTGTTGACCACAAGTCCGGTCGGTTGGTGTCGTTTAATTCTATTTTTAGGATATCTTCTTCTTTGCCGTCAAATTCTGCCTTGGCTACAGAAAGAAGTTTAACAAACTCATCTCCAACTATTTTTTTTCCAATATATTTATATAATGCATCTTCATAAACTTCTATTTTAGGCATGGTTATTTACTCCTTCTGAGTCTTACGTTTTCAATATTGCTGGTAAAAAGTTCTCTTAAATCATTGAGCCCTAACGACATCAGAGCCATTCTGTCGATTCCAAGTCCCCATGCAAGAACAGGCACATGCACTCCAAGTGGTTCTGTTACTTCGGGCCGAAAGATTCCCGATCCCCCAAGCTCAAACCATCCAAGAACAGGATGTTTTATATGAACTTCTACAGATGGTTCTGTAAAAGGGAAATAACCGGGAACATACATAACTTCTGTTGCTCCTGCCACCTCTTCCGCAAACATTTTTAAAAGCCCAAGCAATGTTTTGAAATTCACATCTTCTCCAAGGACGATTCCTTCTGTTTGATAAAAGTCAGAAAGATGAGTTGCATCCACTTTGTCATACCTGAAGCATCTTGCGATCCCAAAATATTTTCCAGGTATTTTAGCCTTGGGAAGTGTCTTTGCAGAAAGAACAGTTCCCTGACTTCGCAAGATAAGTCTTTTTGTAAACTCCTTATCAAAATTATATCCCCAACCGCGGCTTCCTGTTTTCCATCCGTTTTTATGAGCCTCTGCAACCTGATCAAGATATGGTTGCTGTATCTCCTTTGCTTTTTTTGGATCTTCTATATAATATACATCATGGATATCGCGGGCAGAATGGAACTGCGGCATAAAAAGAGCATCGCTGTTCCAGAACTCTGTTTCAACAAGCGGACCATCAAATTCTTCAAATCCAAGAGAAACAAGTTTATCTTTTACTCCATCAAGAAATTCAGAATATGGACTGTGTCTTCCCAACAAAACTCTTGCAGGAGGAGTATTTACGTTATAACTTCTGAATGTTGCATTTTTCCAGCTTCCATCTGCAAGCATTTCCGGAGTAAGTCCTCCAATTTCATTGCCTGAAACTCCCTGCTCTTTTAATTGCTTCTTCACCTCTATTCCCATAGAAGTCATTTTGTATACAACATCTTCTCTTTCTGCTATGCGGAAAGGGGCGCTTCCGCCTCCCCTCTTTTTGCTGATCCCTGCTATTGCCTGCTTCTCTTCAACAGTTAGAGCGCTTTCTTCAAGCTCGCTTAATGTGGCCCCTTTATCAAGAAGAGTTCTTACTGTTTTCATTAAAGGAGAAAAATCACTGCTTTTAACAACAACTTTTTTTTCTTCGTTAAGCGCCATTATTCCTTCTTTGGACATTTGGCCAAAAGCAGTTCCTGTATCTTTATTTTCAAGCGAAAGCATAGAACTAATTTCAGAAAGAGTAAGCGCTCCCCCTTTCTCCTTTACAAGATTAAATATTTTTTCTGCAGGAGTATTGTTTTTCTGATAATCGCGGCCTATATCTGTTATCTCAAAAATCACTCTCTGTTTTTTTTCTTTTTCTTCAATAAGTTTTTTGGCAGAAAGCCAGCTAAATGCCTGGTTATACTGACCTGGCTTGAAAGCCAGTTTGCCTACAAGACTTTCTGCTGAAATATTTTCTTCTTCTGCATTTAAGAGCAGTTTTATTTCAAGAGGATGAAGTGTCTTTATATCAAAATCCATCTAAGTCTCCTTTTCACTTAAAATCCGGAACACATTTTTCAGCCAGCGATTTTAAAAATAGCCCTACATCGCTTACAATTCCCATGGCCTGGCTTGAGCCTCTGTCGGAAAGTTTTGTAACAACTGCCGGGTTAATATCAATACATACTGTTTTTACCCATGAAGGGATCATATTACCTGTCCCTATTGAGTGCAGCATTGATGAAAGCATAATAACCATGGAAGCCCCTTCAATAATTTTTGCATATTGCGCCTGCGCTTCTATCATATCTGTTACTGCTTCAGGAAGAGGTCCATCATCCCTTATGGAACCTGCAAGACAATACGGAATATTGGCTTTTACTATTTCATACATTATGCCTGAAGTAAGAACATTCTGCTCAACAGCATTTTTTATGGATCCGCATAAATTTATTTTATTGATTGCCCTCATGTGGTTTTTGTGTCCCTCATTGGCAGGTCTTCCTGTTTTCTGACAAAATCCAAGCGAAGTTCCAAAAAAAACAGATTCAACGTCATGCACAGCAAGAGCATTTCCTGATAGTACTCCGCTAAAAAAGCCTTCCCTTATAAGAGCTGAAAAAGCGCGGGACCCTCCTGAGTGGACAACAACAGGTCCTGCTACAACAATAATTTTTTCTTTTTTCTCTCTCATTTTTATAAGTTCAGAAGCAATTTTACTTGCCACAAAATCTGTGGAACGCTCTGATGATACATCTCCGGACATAAAACCAAAGTCTTCAGATCCTCTTTCTCTTGGAGGAGGAAAAACTCTTACAGAATCAGAAGAGCAAAGTACTTTGTCTCCTTTTTTTACATCTCTGAGTTTTACGCAAGCTGGACCTTCTTCTTTTAATACAATAACAGCATCCATTCTCTGGTTTGTAACCTGACACCATTTTTTATTGTAGAAAACTTCTGTGCGGTGATTTGTTGTTGAGTAAAAATCTTCAGAAACACATTTATCGCCAGAAGCAGCCTTAAACAGAGCTTCCGGAGTCTTTTTTTCATAGCTTCCAAACTGGACAAGTTTTGGAGAAAGAGCCTGGATCTGCTCCTCTGTTTCGCATATTAGATCGATCTCAATAACAGATTCCTGGACATTTGTTTTTCCTACTATAAATTCAACTATCTCGTAGTCTGCTCCTTCGGCAATAATTGTATTTAAAGTTTGGGTAAGAATCCCGGAATCAATAAGATGCCCGTGTGATAAAAATCTTCTTTTTTTCATTTTAAAAATGCTCCCTTATCTTGCCCTGTATAAACCTGTTTATAAAATGAGGTAGGTTTTACAAGACTCTTCGCCTGTTATTTAACTTTTTGATCATCCTTTTTAATTATCCAGCAATGGCGAAAGTACCCATGCCTTTTAAAATCAGGAGATATTGTTTTTTCTGTAATATTACTGGCAAAATATAATTTACTTATATTATCATCCAATTTAAATTTTTTAAAGTTGCTTGAGAAGATAATTACACCATCTTTTTTTAGCCTTTCAGCAGCCAGAGTAATTAATCGTGGATGATCAACCTGAATATCAAAAAAATCTTCCCTGCTTTTTGAATTTGAAAAAGTAGGAGGATCTATAAAAATAATATCATATAATTCCTTATCTTTTGCCAGAAAATCCATACAATCTGCTTTTATTATCTTATTTGTTTTAAGACTCATTTTATTAAGGAGAAAATTCCTTTCAGTCCAGTTGCAATAGGTGGAATTCGTATCAACGCTTGTCGTGCTTGAGGCGTTGCCTGATGCAGCATAAATAGAAGCTGTTCCGGTATACGAAAACAGATTAAGTACCTTCTTCCCCGAAGAAAGCTCCTGGATCATTTTTCTTATAATTCTATGATCAAGAAAAATACCTGTATCAAGGTAGTCGTGGAAATTTACATAAAATGAAAGTCCCCCCTCCTGCACTATATCATAAATACCTTCATCTCCCCTTTTTTTATACTGCTCTCCCTTTTTTTGTCTCTTCTTTTGTCTGACATTTATATTTTTATAATTTATCCCTGTTATATTTTGCGAAGTATAGATTAATTCCCTTAATCTTCTATCTGCTTTCTTTTCCGGTATCTCTGCAGGTGGCGCATATTCCTGTATATAGAGAAACTTATCTTCATATATATCTATTGAGGCTGAGTATTCCGGTATATCTGCATCATAAATTCTGTAACAGGTTATATTCTCTTTTATCTTCCATTTTTTTAATGCTTTGATATTTTTCTTTAATCTGTTTGCAAACATTTCTGAAAAATATACCGATGCAGGGGTTTCTGTTTTTGCGCTTTCATTAGACTCTGCCTTTCGATGGGACAGGCTTGTCTGTTGACCTGAGAGGTCTGTTTTTTCTCTGTATCTGGAATCAATACTGAAAATTGCAGAAACAGATTTTATTGAACCATTATATACAGTATTTACCTGAAGCGGTTTCATTCCAAGACTTCTTGAAAGCTCTTCATCTCCGGAAAGCGCAACAACTTTGAATCCTTCAAAATTTTCTTTTATTTTTTCTCCTGCCAGTTCATATAAAGGAGAAAGGTCTTCATCGCTTCCAAGTCTTTTTCCATATGGAAGATTGATCGCAACAAGACCAGGTTTAAGATTTTTATCAAGCTGTTTTTCAATATCTGCTATATTGGTTTTTTTTACATCAATACAGGAAGAAAATCCTGCTGATCTGATATTTTCTTTGGATATTCTTATAGCCTCTCCATCAATATCAAAACCAAATATCCTTACAGGAGAAAGAGCACCAATATCTTTTACTCTATTAGCTTCATTGATCAATGCTTTCCACTCTTCATTTTTAAATTGCCGCAAGTGCTGGAATGAAAAATTTTTCCTTAGCAACCCCGGAGCAGTATTGGAGGCTATCATTGCAGCTTCAATAAGGAATGTTCCACTGCCGCACATGGGATCCACAAAAGCAGGCTTTCCGTTATCGCCCTTAAGTTGTTCCATATTTTTCTGCAGAACCATCTCATTCCACCCTGCTCTTTCAAGAAGCGCTGCTGCGAGATTTTCTTTTAATGGAGCAACTGCCCCTTTTCTTCTATAGCCGCGCTGGTGAAGGCTCCCACCTGAAATATCAAGGCTTATTGTAGCGCTGTTTTTTGAAACAAAAAGATTTATTCTTATATCCGCATCCTGCTTATCAACATTAGGCCTGCTTCCGGAAATAGTTCGAAAGTGGTCGGAAATACCATCTTTTACCAAAAGAGAAAGATACGACGAGTTGGTAAATTTTTTGGAAAGCAATGTTGTATCAACAGCGATTGTTTTTTCTTTGTAAAAAAAATCTGACCATTTTATTCTTTTTGCCCTTTCATATATCTCTTTTTCATCATGAGGATTAAAATCTTCAAGAGCTAAAAGCGCTTTTCCTGCGATCCTCGACCAGAGGCAAATTTTTAGCCCATCAGAAAATGAGCCTGTGAATTCAGCTCCTCCCTGTTTTTGTTCTATATGGAGATAAGGGGTTATATTTTTAAGTTCTTTGACAAGCTGGTATTCAAAACCAGAAGGACATGTAACAAAAAATCTGTAAGATTTAGCCATAACAAACCAGTACTGTTGCCTTAGACATTGAACCTGAAATGCATTATGTCTCCGTCCTTAACAAGATACTCTTTTCCTTCCACGCGGAGTTTTCCAGCTTCTTTAACTTTCTGTTCTGTACCGTATTTCATTAAATCATCATAGTGATAAACTTCTGCTCTTATAAATCCTTTTTCAAAATCAGTATGGATAACTGCGGCTGCCTGCGGAGCTTTATCTCCATCATCATAAGTCCATGCTCTTGCTTCAGGATCCCCTGCGGTAAAATAAGTACGCAGTCCCAAAAGGTTATAACCACTGTGGATAAGTTTCACAAGACCGGATTCTTCAAGCCCGGACTCTTTTAAAAACTCTTTACGCTCCTGGTCGGTTTCAAGCAAAGCTATTTCTGCCTCAAGTTTTCCACAGATCGGAATTGCAACAGCTCCCTCTTTTTCAGCATGCTCTTTTACCACATCAATATACTTGCTTCCTGTTCTAAGGGATTCTTCATCAACATTGCAGACATATATCTGCTTTTTCATTGTCAAAAGATGAAGGTCCTTGAGAAGCGCTGTCTGCTCTTCTGTAAAACCTAAAAGCCGAGCCGGCTTTCCATCTGAAAGCTCTTTCTGTAGTTTTTCAAGAAGTTCAATTACTGCCCGCACCTCTTTTCCACCATCTTTGCTTGTTGCCTTAAGTTGTTTTTCCAGTTTATCTTTTCGTTTTTCAACTGACTCTAGATCTGCGAGGCTAAGCTCAATATTTATGACCTCTATATCTGAAAGAGGATCTATTTTACCGCTTACGTGGATTATATCATCATTGGCAAAACATCTTACAACATGCGCAATTACTCCGACCTGTCTTATATGGGAAAGGAATTTATTGCCCAACCCCTCTCCTCTTGAAGATCCTTTGGTAAGCCCTGCAATATCAACAAACTCAACCACTGCAGGTGTAACTTTTTTTGGTTTAAATATCGAAGCGATTTTATCGAGCCTTTCATCAGGCACATTTACAATACCAATATTTGGTTTTATTGTAGAAAACATATAATTTGCTGTTTCAGCAGGCGTAGATGTAAGTGCAGAAAATATAGTGGTTTTTCCAACATTAGGCAGCCCAACTATACCACAATTAAGTCCCATTATTTTTTCCTTAGAATAAAGATATCTTATGCTATTAAAGCTATGTTAAAGTGTCAATCAGTAGCAGGAACTGTTCCACGAACCGCGCTACAAAAGGCGATCAAGCACGAGTTGTCACGATCCAGCACAGGGAGGCAAAGAGCGCGGAGAGATGCTGTCAGGGATACGCAGAGCTGTTGTTGCTATTACAATGCAGGCATATTTCAGAGACAAATTATTTTAGCTCATCCTCAAATTTGTCAATTATTAGCACATCTTTAAATCCTTCCTTGCGTTCAGGATATTGGATCTTTGCAACAAGGTTGGATATAATTGATTCAGGCACAACTTCATGAGGTTCTCTCTCTCTGTTTCTTTTTAAACATGTTGCAAGGTCTGTATTTACAAATATTGCAGAAATTGTTTTTTTATTCCTTGCAGCCAATGTTAAATAAGCTTCTCTTGATTCAGTTGAGATACTCATATTATCTATAAGAAGCGGTTCTCCAAGCTGAAAAAGATGTTCAATTATCTTTTTTTCAAGATGCTTTACAAGATTTTCATCAACGTGATCAAATTTATCTTCAGACCATTTACTATTGAAACTAATCATTTCATAAAGAGTCCTTGTTATCTCTTTTCTGTTTACTCTTTTACGCCCTGATTTTGCAAAATATTTCCTTGCAAAATAGGACTTGCCGGATCCTGGTAATCCACATACAAGTACCATATCGCATTTTCTAAATTGTTCCAGAGTCATTTTAAGCTCCTATTATAATAAAATTGGAATGCTTCACAGACAAATAATTCCATTTTAATTATCGGCAGGAGTATTCGCTTTTTAACTTTTATCATTTACAGAATTGTAAGCATTGGCCCACTGGACCATTATATCTATAAAGCTCTGAAGGTTTTCGGAAAAATATTTATCTTTATGATATATCATATAAAATTTCCTTGTTAAAAAAGAATCATTTATATGTATAGCAACAAGTTCACCCGAAGCAACCTCTTTTTCAACAACTTTTTTTGATATAAGAGCATAGCCTGCTTTATGCATGACCATATTTTTAACTGCCTCGCTGTCAGAAATTGTACATATTGTCTTAAAGTTTATTCTGTTTCTTCTCATAAAGCCTTCTGTGCTATACATTGTTCCACTATCTTTTTCAAATAAAACCATTGGAAGGTTGTTAAGCTGTGCAGGACCTACCCTCTCTTTTTTAGCAAGAGGCTGGTCAGGAGAAGATATCAATACGATTTCTTCACAAAATAACTCTCGGGATATAATTTTAGAGTCTCTTACTTTATGGGAAACAATTCCAAAATCATTGTTAAATTTGCTTGTTGTGCTTACAACATTTTCACCAGGCATTGCATAAACCGAAACTTTTATTTCAGGATATTTTTCAATAAATTTAGGCATAAAGTCAGGAAGATAATAAGAACTAAAACTGCTTATTGTATTGATTACTATGTTTCCTTTTTTTTGCCTTTTATAATCGCTTATATTTTCTTCAATTCGCGCTTCTATTTCAAAAATAGTTTCTGCCATGGAATACAGCATATTGCCTGCATCTGTAAGTATAAAACTCTTTCCTGTTTTATTGATTAGGCTAAATCCTGCTTTTTCCTGGAGATCCTGAACCTGCCTTGTAACAGAAGGCTGGGTGATCCCAAGAGATTGGGCTGCTTTTGTAAAACTATTAAATTTAGCTGTATAATAAAATGACTTTAAATTATCCAAATTCATATAAATTTTATATCATATTAATTAGCATAAGAAAATATAATAAATAGATCTTCCTGTAAAAATAAAACATGATAACAATAATTAGTTTTTTTTATAGTGAAATATATAGAAATAATTGGTTTTTTTTGATATTATAGTCCATAATAACGAAAGAAAATAAAGGTGAATAATTATGAGATCCATGGATAGAGTCATAAAAATCCTAATTGTTGATGATTCTAGAATAATGCAGAATATTCTAAAAAATTCTTTTGATGAAAAAGAAGCTTGGGGCAAAACTGCATTTTTAACTGCTCTGAATGGAGAAGAAGCTCTAAAAGTTATGGACGAAAATACGATCGATATTTTATTGCTTGACTGGAATATGCCAAAGTTAGATGGTCTTTCAGTTTTGAAAAAAATCAGACAATCTGATAAATATAAAGCGCTTCCTGTAATAATGATTACTTCAGAAGCTGCAAAATATAACGTAATAGAAGCTCTAAAAGCAGGGGTTAGTGATTATATTATAAAACCTGCTTCAAGAAAAATATTAATAGATAAAATAAAAGGGTTTATTCTTGGCGGTTAATGTTGTAAGCCATTAGACTAGCAGCAGAGGAGAGGTGCATCATGAAAAAGGAATACATTATGCCTTTTGTTGAAGCAACACAAAATGTTTTTCAGGATTTTTTTGGAGTTACTCCGGAACTTGATACTCCATATTTTGTAAAAAAAGAAGATACTTTAAACTGGGATTTATCGGGAATTATAGGAATTGCAGGAGAATCCAAAGGTGTTATTGTTTTAAGTATTAATGAAAAAGAGGCTACATCCCTTGTAAGCAAACTTTTAGAAAAAAAAATTACAACAATGGATGAAGATGTTATCGATACTATAGCAGAAGTTACAAACATCATTGCAGGTAACTCAAAAAAAGGATTTGAAGAATATAGATTAAAAATATCGCTCCCTTCGATAATAAGGGGAAAGGAACATGCAGTATTCTGGCCAAAACAGGATATCCCAATATTAAGTATTCCCTTTTCAGTGCCGGAAGGCAAATTCATGCTTTTTGTTGGACTTGAGAAAACGATCACCACTGATATTCTTTTATAAAAGATTCGAAGAGAGGGGCAAATGAGCTTAAGAGCAAAATTTATTATATTGCTTATTTTATTAAACGGAATGCTTATTGTTTTTAGTTTTTCTTTTTATTTCAATAATAATAGAAACATTATAATCAGAGAAGAAATTTCCATAATTGATGCTGTTCACAGGGCATTGTATGAAGAGAATATTGCTGTAAGAGGAATGTTTATTCTTCCCATTTCAAGACAGATTGGCGCCATGGAAAATGCTGAAAAAAATCTGGATAGAGCAATATCTAACCTTCTTTCAATAAGGTACCTCACAGATCGAAGTCCTGTAATTGATGAGTCAGTCAAAAACATAATCGCAGCAAGATATAACTTTCTTGTCTCAATGTCAGCGTTGCTCGATATTGCAGATAAAATTCTTACTGCAGTTGACCGCTCAATTCAACCAACAGCAAATTTCGAGATGATCCTCGAATATGCAACAGAGCATAATAATGAAGTATTAAAAGTAAGAGCCAGATTTTTTGCCGATCTTCTGTTTGATATTGAAAAAAATATCGTGAGCGCTCTTGCCAATTTTGATGTTCAGTATAAAATAATAGAAGAAGAAAGGAGCGCAATAGAGCGCAATGCTGTCATTACTTTTATAATATTCTTTTTAGGCGTTGCCATAATTTCAATTATAGCAGGTTGGTTTATTGCAAGATCGATTATTAATGTTACCCATAGCCTCGACAAAGCCAATAAAGAGACAGATGTAATTTTTAACAATATTCACGAAGGGATTTTCCAGCTTGATGAATCCTTAAAAATTGGTCACTTGTGTTCAAAATATTTTGAAAATCTTTTTGGCAATATTAAGTTTAGAAATATGGCTTTCCTTGAATTTCTTAGAGAAATAGAAGTATCTGCAAAAGATATTTTCGTTACAGAAGACTATCTAAAGTTATTTTTTAATGACAAAGTAAACAGTACCCTTTTGTCTCAAGTAAACCCTCTCGACAAGGTATTTATTTCCATAATTGACGCAAATGGGCAAAAAAAGGAACGTTATTTAAGTTTTGTATTCACGATATTTGTCAATGCAGACAAGAAAAAGGAGTTGCTTGGAACAGTAAAAGACATTACAGAAGAAGTTCTTTATGCAGAAGCATTAAAAGATGAAGAAGAAAAAAATAAAGAAAAAATGGAACAACTCCTGCAGATCATAAATATAGAACCTCAGGTCATGGATGAGTTTTTCGAAGATTCCCAGGATGAAATAGATTATATAAACAATCTTCTTAAATCCAACAGATCTGACTATCGTAAAGTACTTAGCGAAATTTATCTTGCAGTTCACTCTGTTAAAGGTAATGCGCAGATTCTTGGACTAACCAATATCGCAGAGATGCTGAATAAAGTAGAAAATGGGATAAAGGAACTTCTTGACCGCGCTGAAATCAGCTGGGAGGATATTCTTGATTCCACAATACAGCTTGTACATATCCAGGAAAGAATAAACGACCTTAAAGAAAGAGTAGAAGAACTTCAGGGTTATCAGATAAAACTTAAAAATCTGGAAGATAAAGCAGGTCTCTTTGAAAGGACTCTTCATAAAGTTATGGCAACAGAAGGGAAAAAAGAAGGTAAAATTTTAAATCTGGATTACAGCAACTTTGATTCAAGAGAAATACCTAAAGATCATAGAAAAATAATTAAAGATATTTTTGTACAATTAGCAAGAAATGCTATATCCCATGGAATAGAAATACCTGAAGAAAGGGAAAAAAGAGGGAAAAATCCTCAAGGAAAAGTTTCTATATCGCTCAAAAAAGACCGTGAAGGAAACACATTATACAGCTTCAGAGATGATGGTAATGGAATTGATGTTGAAAAAATTGGAAAAATAGCACAAAAGAAAGGATTAAAAAAAGAGGGCCATGATTTTGATCTTTCCGATGCTGTAAAATTGATTTTTAATATGGGTTTTTCTACTGCTGAAGAGAATTCACTTATAGCAGGAAGAGGTGTTGGTCTTACTTTTGTAAGAGAAAAGATTAATTCTGTAAAAGGGAAAATAAAAATCAAGACACAGCCAGGGAAATATTGCGAATATATAATAATTCTTCCTGCACAAATTTAGTAAAATTGTTTCTTTTTGGGATGCAGAGATATTGCATCCCACTAAACTTATATATTCTCTGAAAGATAATGAAAAACTTCACCAAGATCTTCATATCTTAATGCAGCTCTTTCATCCAGATAAGTTTCCATGTTATTTACTATTACAACTTTTCCACCATTCTTTATGGTGTAAACAGGTATCATTGAAGCAGGATTAACAACAAGAGTAGAGCCCAGTACAATTAAAAGATCTGCCTTGCTTGCTTCTTTTCTTGCTTCCAAAAGAACTTTCTCGGGGAGAAGTTCTCCAAAAAAAACTACATCAGGTTTATAAGCTGCATTACAGCGGCTGCAATTCGGCACTTGATCCTTATTTACAATTGCTGTCACTTCTTCAAAACTAATTGTATCGCCGCATTTAGTGCATCTATGCTTGCCTAGAGAGCCATGCAATTCAAGAACTTTTTTCGAACCTGCTTTCTGATGCAGGACATCGATATTTTGTGTAATTACAGCTTTAATTATCCCCTTCTCCTCAAGCCTTGCGAGTTCCAGATGAACTATTGAAGGAGATACATCTTTCATATTATATAAAAAATCTTTTGCTGCAGTGTAATAAAGAGAAGGATCTCTGAAAAACCAATCAATATCAAATATTTTGTCTGCATCTTTTTGTTTATAAAGCCCATCCTTTCCTCTAAAATCTTTTATTCCGGAAAGAGTGGAAATTCCTGCACCTGTAAGAGCTACAGCATATTTTGATTCTTTTAAAAGTTTTACAAGTCTCTCCATACAACCTCCTCTTTTATTTATGTTTTGATCAATTTGGCAATACTTTTGCAAATAAGAAAAATAACATATAAAATCACTGCGCAAATTATTGTAACTGGACCAGAAGGCATATCCAAAACAAAACTTGCAGCAAGCCCTATGAATGTTATACTTGCGCAGATCACTACAGATAACGTCATAACTTTCCACAGCTTTTTTAAAAAAAGTCCAGATGCTGCAGGAGGAATAGTAAGAAATGCAATTACCATTACAATACCTACAATAGAAACCATGAGCACAACAGTAACAGCTATAAGTATATTAAGAATTGTCTCATACAAAATTGTATTTAAGCCCCTTACTCTTGAAAACTCTTCGTCAAAACAAATTGCAAGAAACTGACGATAGAAAAGAATAATAATAGCTACAATAACTACATCGAGAACAACTATCAGATAAAGATCGTTTTTGGAAATAAGCAAAATATTTCCAAAAAGATAACTCATTGGGTCCCCGTAGCCAGGGGTCTTAAATATGAAAAGCATTCCAATTGCCATTCCAATAGCCCAAATAATTCCAATTGCAGTATCTGATCTTTCATTTGCTTTAATTGTGATTCCTGAAATAATAAGAGCTGCAATAACAGATGATAGTATGCCACCCAAAAGAGGGGTAAACCACATTATGCCGTAAACCTCTTTAAGAAAAAGGGCAAACCCTATTCCTGCAAGAGCAGCATGACTTATAGCACCTGCAATATATGTTGTCCTTTTTACAACAACATATGTGCCTATCATTCCAAATGCAATGCTTGAAATAAGACCTGCAAGAACTGCATACCACACAAGAGGAACAGAAGGATTAAGCAAAGCAGCTATAAAATTCCCCATCAGTGTCCTGCTCCTTCATTATGAGAATGCTCATCATTGCGAGCAAAGTTATTTCCAAATAAATTTATATCATGCCTTACTACCTGCATCCCTTTTAAATGAGGCGCGCATCCAGCTGTATCTGCATTTTCAAGAGGGTGTTCCTGAAAATCACCATTTATGCAAAAGACCCTGCCAACAAGACTGTTGACAAATCCCATATCATGAGTAACAAGCATTATTGTAAATTTTCTTTCAAGGTTAATTATATAGTCTGAAAGATAAGACCCTATGGTAGCATCAACATTTGCAGTTGGTTCATCCATGATCAGGATATCAGGGTCGCAGGCAATAGCCCTTGCAATAAGCGCTCGCTGCCTTTGCCCGCCCGAAAGAGCGCTAAATGACTGCTTCTCCAAACCAGTAAGCTTCATTTCATCAAGCGCTTTTTCTGCAGCGATCTTATCCAGCTTTGTATAAAAACCCGGAGAGCTATTTATCCTGCCAGCAAGAACAACATCAAAAACAGTAACAGGGAATTTCATATCAAAAAAAGTATATTGAGGCACATAGCCAGCTCTTTTATCGCTATAAACTTTTATTGTTCCGGAGTCCTGCTTTAAAAGTCCTAAAATAAGTTTGAGCAGAGTTGTTTTTCCACCGCCATTTGGACCAACTACAGTTATTATATCATTTTTATATACTTTAAAACTTATGTTGTGGAGAACATTATAATCTCCGTAGGAAAAAGAGACATTGCTTAACTCTATCTTTAGTTCTTTATCCGGTTTATTGGAAGTTTCATGACTATAAGGGGTTTCCATAATTGATTTTTTACCTTATTACATTATTTATTTTTTCTTTTTATATAGTTATAATAATATAAACTTAAACAAAGTTTAATACATAATCAGTATAATAAGATATTAAGGAGTAAAGTTTGATAATAAAACAATATTTGCTTGGACCTATTCAGACAAACTGCTATCTTCTCTGCTGCGAAAATAAAAAAAAAGCAGCAATAATAGACCCTGGAGATAAAAGTGATAAAATTATCAATTTTCTTTCAAAAGAAGGTTATGAACTTTCATACATAATTAATACACATGGACATTTTGATCATATCGATGGAAATTATTTTTTTTATGAAAAAACAAAAGCTCCAATAGCTGCACACAAGTTGGAATATGCTCTTATAAAGATAGGAGGAGGCGCTTCCTTTTTCGGACTTAGAAATGAAAAATCTCCAAAGCCTGAAATAGATCTTTCAGAAACAGATAAAATTTCTTTTGGGGATATTACGCTTGATGTTATTTACACACCTGGACACACACAAGGGCATATATCTTTATATCATAAAGAATCAGCATCGCTTTTTTGTGGGGATGTCCTTTTTTATCGCAGTATAGGAAGAACAGACCTTCCTGGTGGAAACCATGAACAGCTTATAGCATCAATACACGAAAAACTTTTTTCTCTTCCAGGTGAAACTATAGTATATCCTGGGCATGGAGAAGAAACAAATATAAAAGATGAAAAAAAAGAAAACCCATGGCTGGGTATTTAAAAAAATTCAATTAATCTAAAAAGTTTTAAGAATTATTGATAAGTCCTTTTAGCAGTGAATCTTTTTTAAAAAAATAAAATCTTAAACATTGCAAACAGATGTTTTTATATTATAATAAGTTAATAAGGGGATTACATGTCTATAGCTGCAATATTATTGGCTGCAACGTTCTCATCATTGATCATTTTTCTTGCATATATTTATCCAAATATGAAAAAACCAATATGGGAAAGGAAAATAGTAGCTGCCAATTATTTAAGGGTCAGGAATAGAGCTTCTCTGGCTGATGATGTCCTTATATTAACAATTAAAAAACATCCTCAGGCTTGGCAGCTTTATAAAAATCTTTTTGCTTTTTATGCAACACCATGGGATATGAAAAAATTATATGATGTACTGGTTTTGGGTGTTAAAACAACAGATCATCCGGGAATTATTGCTTCAACAGCCTGGTGCCTAATGGAAGAAGGAGAATTTGAAAAAGCAGAAGAGATGCTTAAAAGAGAAGATGTAGAAGATACTCTTCTTGAATATTGCCTCAATTATCTTCCCCTTCTCTACTTTAAACAAGGAAAATACGAGGAGTGCGAAAAAGCTTTTATATCTTTTTATAAAAAAGTATATGCCAAAGGTTTGGGAGACCCTAACGAAAGCAATGAAGAAAAGATTTTTGCAGATTTATCTCTGGAGGAACTTTTAATTCTTATTATTTCCAGAAAAAAACTTGATAAAAACTGGTGGGCTACAGCAAAAATACTCCCTATAAATTCTTTGCATGAAGAAAAAAACTGGACATCCTACTATAATAAACTACTTACACAAAAAGAAAATTTAAAAGTTGAAACAGGTATATATGGTCCACCTGAAAAACTTTTTTCATTAAGGGAAAAAGAACTTAATGAACGGATAGAAACTTTAAAAGATTATTTAAAGATTAAATAATTATATTTTAATTACGGAGATTCCTATGATTACTAATTGGATTATTAAAAGCATAGCAGCAATCAATGCTAACAATCGCCCAGGAGAAGTTGCAGCTGCTATAACAATCGGCATAACACTTGGATTAATTCCTGCCGGAAACATAACATGGGTTCTGCTTTTGATCATTACTTTATTTTTTAAAATACATTTTGGCATGGAACTAATTGTTATTGCTCTTGTTAAACCAATTGCTCACTTTGCCGATCCTCTTTTCGATTTTGTAGGTTACAGGATACTTACAGCAACACCACTAGAGGGAATTTTTACACAGTGGTACAACACACCGATCGTTCCCTACACAGCATTCAATAATACTGCAGTTATAGGAAGTATTATTGTAATGATTTTTCTTTTTATACCGCTCTGGTTTGCAATAAGCAAACTGGTCAAGCTATACAGGGAAAAAGCAAGAGACAGAGTCCTGTCAAGTAATCTTGTTAAGCAATTCAAATCTTTACCTGTTATATCCCAGATAATAAATCTGGCTGCAAAAGCAAATGAGCTTAGAAATTTCTAAAGCGAGGTTTACCATGGCAAAAAAACTTAAAAGATTTTACAAGAAAAAATATAATGCAATAAAATTTGAAAAAAAAGTTCTTAAAAAAATTTTTATAAAAAGCGAAAAAGATCTTGTCCTTTCTATATATGAGAAAAAAGACAATGAGTATCTTTTAAAACCTATTGATGATGAGAAAAAAATAAAAAAATTAAATGCCCTTGTTTCACATATTAAAAAGAATTCAGGAGCGCTTGGAATAGGCAAACTTGGCGTAGCCGTAGTTCTTGTTTCGTTCTTTATTATTTTCTTTGCTTTTCTGCTAAACCCTTTGGCGCATAAAGGGATGAAAATGGGTTTTGAAAAAATATTTGGAGGAGAAACAACAATAACAGGTTTCAACCTTAATATTTTTAAGGGATATATCAAGTATAAAACTCTGCAGGTTGCAGATAAAAATAATTTGGATAAAAACCTTTTTCAAACAGGAAGGGCTGCAATTGATCTTAATATGTGGGAAATTTTAAAAGGGAAATTCAGCGTAGAAGAGATAGCTCTTGAAGATTTTGCAATTGGTGAAAAAAGAAAAACAAGAGCAAAACCTCTTCCTGTATCAAAAAAAGAACCTGTTCAAAAGGATGAAAGCAGCAAATCAATCGATCCAAAAGATGCAATAGTTTCAGCTTTGCCCGACAATCTTATCCCTGACCGCGAAACTGTAAAAAAAGTATTGGCAGATAATTACAGTAAATTAACAACCCCTGTTATTATAGAAGAAAATATTAATTCAATTACTTCTGGAACAGATAAAATAAAAAGTAATACAGAAAAGCTGGAAAAAGATATTGCAAGTTTTTCAAAAGAAGTAAATGAAATATCAAAAACTAAAATAACTAACCCATCGGATGTTGCAGGTGCAAAAAAACTTGCAGATAGAATTAACTCAGCAAACAATACTTTAAATTCTATTAACACAGGATTAAATTCCAGCAAGAACGAAATTGCAGCGCTTGAAAAAATTGCTTCTCAAAGCAATAAAAATATTCAGAACTCTATTTCAAAAGATATAAATTTTGTTGTCTCTTTCTTCCCTTTAAAGGATGGTTTTTCGTTTTCTGCTCTTGCAGAACCAATGATAAAGGAACAGTTACAACCATTTATGGAAAAATATGGCGACGCATTCACCATTGTTATGAGTATCATAGAATCCGGTAAAAAAGATGATGATGCTAAAGAGGGAAAAAAGAAAGCCGAACCAGTAAAGCGGGGAAGAGATGTTAAGTTTAAAGTTTTTGGAACTCCATCATTACACATAGAAAAAATATCAGGTTCTTTTTTTACAGGCAAGGAAAGGCAGGCGCTTAAAATAAATGATATTACAAATGATCAGGAAGTTTTAGGGAGGCCTCTTGTTTTCCTTATTGATTCAAACATCGAAGGTATCAGCACAGATATTGATGGACTTTTTGATACAAGAAAAGCTGCAAAGGATTTTTCCAATATTAATTTATCTGTAATGGGAAGCAGTTTTTCAAATGCATCTTTCTTATCTGCAATAGGCATTGAAAAATTTGGAGCAGGGGTTGATATTAAAGGAATTTCAATTATTTCTCCGAATAAAGACTATAGAGGTTCTGCAGGAATAACTTTAAAAAATCTAAAAATGGAAGCTGCAAACAATACAGGTAAAGTCATTAAAAACATTATTGATAAGGAAAAGATTATTTTTGATGCAACATACAAGTATGCAAATAATAAATTTTCTCTTACTTTAAAAAGCAACATTGATAAACTTATTGCAAGTGCGATTTCACCGGAAAAAATTGCAGCAGAAATTAGATCATTTGCACAGGAAGAAATTTCTGCATTGATAAAAGAAAAAGCTGCGATGCTTTCAGATACAGAAAAACAGGTTAATAATCTTAAGGCACAAATAAACGATTATGAAAACCAGTTGAAAGCAAGGAAAAAAGAACTTGATGATTCACTCAAAGGAATACCCACACCAGGGATCCCGGGAACAACTCCTTCGATACCGAATATAACTCCTACAGTACCAACTCCTAAAAGTCCGATAAGACTTTAACCGCTGCTTTTAAACATAGTGCAAACCGTTTGTTTGCACTATGTTGGTTATTAAGCTTTAATGCAAACTCTTTATTTGTGATGAATGAAGACTATGAGATATTTGCATGAATCCAATACTTGAAAACTGATAAAAATCTATAAGAAAATTTTTTTTATTGCACTTTTCCCCTGCTTTTTTTATAATATTCGGAGTGAACAAAAGAATCGCAACTTTAAAGCAAACTTCGTCCCTGGCAAGCAAATCATGGGACATGTTCTCTCTTTTTCAAGCACCTATTTTTATTTTTTCTCTCTTAGATATACGGCAGGAAATTCTCTGCCTGAATATATCTTCGTCTGGTATAGGCGGGTAAATATTAGTGATTACCCGCTTGGGAAATGCGGGGATCGCAAAAGGAGTTCAATTGTGAAAATAAAACTTTTTCTTTTTTTAGTTCTCACTTTTGCTGTAGTGGGAAGTGTTTTCGCAGGAGATTTTGGGTATACTTTATCTGAAAGACATTTTTCATCAGCAGACACAAGTGAAAGTTTTGACTTGTATGCAGAAGGCGGAAAAAAAGCACCTAAAGGCGGAACTGCAGTAATTGCAGGCTTTATGAATATGCCTTTGGGCATTTGGTCATGGATGCATGAGGACTGGCTCGGCGGTTCAATAACAGCAGGCCTTTTGATAGGTGGTATTATAGTATATATTATCCCAATTATACGAGATGATGAAGATTTCCCGATTGGGAATTTTTTAATAGGAACTGCCATGATTTTCGCAAGCCCAATTTATGGTTTTTTCAGAGGAAAAAGTCAATATACTAAACTGAAAGCTCAAAGCCTTGCAAAAGAAACAAGCAATAACCCAATGGATAATATTTCGCTGGTTGTATTTCCAACCTTTGATGAAAACAACCTTGCAGGACGTTTAAGTTACTCTTTTTCATATTAATCTTTTTCTACTATGATAAAGTAAAAACCCTGCCTGCAAGCAGGGTTTTTTTATAGAAATTTATCTGATTGCTTTTCCACAAGCTTTTGATATAATCCTGATAAGGAGTTTTTATGAAAAACATGCTAAAACTTTTCGAGATCATTTCTTTTATAATAATCTTCATCTTTGCCATCTCTTGCAGTGACAGTGGGGGCGGAGGTCCTGGTGGGGGTGGCGATCCTGGTGGGGGTGGCGATCCTGGTGG
>WRCW01000006.1 GCA_009783755.1 Spirochaetaceae bacterium | reverse complement strand
TCGGGATACGCCTTCGGCTATCCCGAATGGCTCTTGGGAACAAAGGTAAACTTGTGGACAAATCTTCGGGATACGCCTTCGGCTATCCCGAATGGCTCTTGGGAACAAAGGTAAACTTGTGGATAAACCTTCGGGATACGCCTTCGGCTACAATTCAACAACAGTTTTGCCAAATCCTCCGCTTTCAGGATGGGCGTAGTAGAATTTTTTAACAACAGTAGATGATGTAAGATATTCAGTAATCATATTTCTAAGTATCCCTTCTCCATGGCCATGGATAATCGAAAACATGTTAAATCCGTTTATAAGAGCGCTATCTATCTGTTTTTCTACTCTGCTTAGTGCCTCTTCTGTCCTAAGACCTCTTATATCAAGTTCAAAAACAGGTTTTTCGCTTATATTAAGATCATGGTGAAGCACTTCTGCTTTTATTTTATTTTCTTTTTTTGACTTATTTTTAATTAAATAAATATCTTTTTTAGCTACTTCTACTCTAAGTGAACCTATTGAAACAAGATATTTATTATTTTTTAAAACTCGTAGTATTTCCCCTTTTTTTCTATTTTCTCCTACATAGACTTCTGTTCCAGGCTCTATATCATCATTTTTAATGTATTCTTTTATATCTTCTTCTATTTTAAAATCTGCTTCTTCAATTTTATTTTCTATTTCCAGGATAAAATCTTTTGCTTCTTTTTTCGATTCGTCATCTACTTTGGTTTCTATAATTTTACGAATTATGTTTTCAATTTTTTTTCTGCTTTCTTTAAGAAAAATATTGAGATTTCGTTTTTCTGTATTTCTTATTTCATACTCTTTTTGCTTTAATGATAATTCTTTTAAACTTAATTCGCGCCTTGTTTCTGTAACAATCTTTTGTTTTTTTTCAATCTCTTTTTCTTTATCTGATATTTCTTCCTGTTTTAAAACTATTTCCTTAATTAGTTTATTTATATTTATTTTTTCACTTCCTATATATTTTCTTGCTTTTTCAATAACACTATTTTCTATATTGTTTTTTTCTGCTATATCAATTCCAAAACTTTCTCCTGGAAGTCCGTATATCATTTTATATTCAGGTTTATATGTTTCAGAATTATATGCAACTGAAACATTCGTTATATTATCTTTTCCTGCTGCATAATTTTTAAGTCTAGCCTGATGTGTTGTTGCAAGAAAAATGATATTTCGTTCCAGTAATGTATCAAAAATTGCCATAGCCAGAGATGAACCCTCATCAGGGTCTGTTCCTGTGCCAGGTTCATCAAGAAGGACAAGTGATTTTTCTGTGCTTAAAGAAATGATTTCAGATATATTTTTCATATGAGCTGAAAAGGTAGAGAGTGATCCAGCTATTGATTGTTCATCTCCTATATCTGCCAGAACATTATTAAAAAAAGAGAGGGCTGACCCTTCAGCAGCAATTATTCCAACAGCAAACTGATTCATTAAAACAGATAATCCTGCTGTTTTTAATGATAAAGTTTTTCCACCTGTATTTGGACCACTTATTAAAAGCGCTTTTGTATTTTTATTTATAATTATATCAATAGGGACTGCTTTATTACCAAGGAGAAAATGACGGGCATTTTTTAAAACAATACCTTTTTCAATTATTTCAGGTAAAATACATTTATTGGTATAAGCGAAATTTGCACGAGCTATAAGAGTATCCAGGTATGTAATTTTATGAAAAATATTATTTATTTCTTCTTTTTTCTCTCTTATTTTTTCTGTAAGTTCTCTTAATATTTTGTGTATCTCGATTTTGTATCGTTCTTCCAGTTCAATAATTTCGTTATTATGATCAAAAAGTTCTACAGGCTCTACAAAGAGAGTCATCCCTCTGGCAGAAGAAGCATGGATAATTCCTTTTATTTTCCCTTTAAAATTTTCTTTTAAGGGAATAACTACCCTGTTATCCCTTAATGTTGGATTAGTATCCTGCATATAGGAAGATAAAATAGGATCTGCTGTATACTTTCCAATAATATTATTTATGGTTTTATTTACCCTTGCTATTTTCGTTTTTATATCAAGAAGTACTTTTACATTTTCATCGCGAATATTTCCATCCTGTCGTATGAATTTAGATAAATATTTTATAAGCTGTAATTCTTCATAAAAATCAAGATTGCCTTGTATCAGATTATTTTGAATATTTTGTAGTAAAAATGTTTTTAATTTTAGAGCTGATTGAAGATATGTAATCACAGCCCCTATTTCAAAAGAATCAAGAACTATACCTTCAATAAATATTTTTTTTATTATTGGTTGAATATCAGGAAATGATAATTGAGGAAGATTTATACTGTTATCAAATATTTTTTTTATTTCAAATACAGCATCTATTTTTTCTTTCCAGCTTTTTTCATTATTCTCAATATTCTGAATAAATAATAATTGTTTACCTGCTTCTGAAACAGAATATTCAGAGATGCTTTTTATAATTTTATTGAATTCAAGAATTTCAAGAGTATGGATAACCATAAACCTCATCCGATAATTCGGTCATTTCTTTATATAATTTGTAATAGCTTCTATACCTATCGTCATGGATCAAATTGCTTTCAACTGCTTTTTTTACTCCACAACCTGACTCTTCTATATGAGAACAGCCAATAAACTCACATTGCTTAATAAATTCTTTGAATTCAGTAAACATATAACCCAGTTTTTCCGGAGCTACTTTTTCTATGAATATTTCTCGTATTCCCGGAGTATCAATAATTCCTCCGGTATCTTTGTAAGGTATCAAAATAGAATAATTGGTTACATGTCTTCCCCTGCAATACTTATAAGATATTTCTCCTGTTTTTTGTAAATTATTACCTGTAATAAGATTTATTAGAGTTGATTTACCTACTCCCGACTGCCCTGCGAATACAGAATATTTACCCTCCATAAGTTTTTTTATCTCTTCAATTCCTTCTAAAGTTACAGCAGAAGATTTAATTACTTTTATCCCTATTCTGTTATAATCTGCAATTCTTTCTTCGATATCAGGAGTAGAAGGAATATCAGATTTATTCATAATTATAATTTTTTCATAATTTACTTCTTCTGAAAGGAGCATCCTGTCAATAAACCTGGGTCTAAATGGGGGTTCATCAGGAGTTGATATTACAAAAAGAATATCTATATTTGCTGCAATAATCTGGAGAGATAACCTTTTTCTATTCCACCTTGTAAACACATTTTTTCTTTCATAGAGCGATATGATTGTTCCATGTTCTGATGATAGTGAATCTGGTTCAATGTCAACAATATCTCCTGCTGTCAATGGATTATAAAGCCCATCTGATTGTTTAAAAACTTTTCCTTTGATTCTACATTGATAAAGTTTATTATCTGCTCTTACAGTATAAATATTATTTATTCCAAAAAGTATTTGAGCTTTTAAAATATTATTAGTCATAATTTATATAATTCCTGAATATTTGATCATGAATCTTTCTGCAATTTTTTTATAATAATCGTTATTTACACTGGAAGATGTAAGATAAAATGCGCTGTCATTTATCTTGCTGCCTGTGTCGCTATCCCACGCTGTTTGCTTGGCAGTGTCCTCGATGGACACTGCACACCTGCGGCGCAAGGAAAATCGCGCGCAGGTGTCCGTGTCGCTAATAATACGAAGGACCTGTCGTGAAACCCCTTCCCGTGAATCTATTATTTTTATCTTCTGAGGAAAAAGATTTTCCAGCGTATCATGTATAAATAAAAAATGGGTACAACCTAAAACAACATGATCAACATCTTTTTCAATAAAATAATTTGCAGCAGGGAGCAAAAAGTCCATTATCTCTTTATTGTCAGATTCAAACATTTTATTTTCAATAAATGAAACAATATTAGGATCAGCATATTTATATACTTCGCAATTACCTGCAAACTGAGATATAAGATTATCTGTATAGCTGTCAGAAACAGTTTTGTTTGTAGCAAAAAGTCCTATTCTTTTATTTTCAGATATTGAAGCAGCAGGTTTTACAGCAGGAACAACACCTACAAATGGAATATTATATTTTTCCCTTAGATATGGCAAAGTTACAACAGTGGCTGTATTGCATGCTATTACAATTACATCAGGAGATGTTTTTTCAATAAAGCGGCCGATTGCAGAAAGGACAATTTCTTTTATTGTTTCTCCTGTTTTTATTCCATAAGGGAAATTTGCATTGTCCGCAAGATAAACATAATTAAAATCTGATTTTATATTTCTTAAGTGGATAAGGTAAGGAATACCACCTATTCCTGAATCAAAAAAAGCTATGGTTTTATTCATTATTAAAAAGTTTAAAAAAATTATCTTTTGCCTGATTTTTTGTGTTCAGGTTTTTTGCCTGTTTTTCTTTATCAATTTTATCTGTATAAACAAAAAAATCACAAAAATTGGCTCTATCTTTATCTGTTACTTGCTCAGGAATACTTTCTATACAGTCCCAATGAGCATCTTTTTTATAAGACTTGCAATTAAGGCAGACTCTTACTTCTCTTCTGCATGATGAGCAGAGCAATGATCTAGTAATTACTTCTTCATTTGGTTTTCCGCAATAATAACACATAGAAAAATAATATATAAAAAGCTTTGTTATATCAATTGCCATGGACTTAAGTTTACCATGTTGTAAAATGATTATTTTTATATATAATTACTATATGTTTAATTCTGAAATATGCGCAATATCAAGATGTAATCTGGTAAAAGTATCCGGATACAAAACCTGTTATAAACATGTTGCTGATAAAAAAGCTTTTGAAATAAATATTTTAAACTATTTAAAGAGCAATGAAAGATTTGTTGATATAAATATGGCAGGATTTCCTTTAAAAAATATCTCCATTGAAAATAAACGTTTTTATTCCTGTAAATTTTCAGGAACTATATTAAGTAATGTAAAATTTATAAATTGTAATTTCAGGCAATGTTTTTTTGATTATTCACAATTTGAAGAGTGTAAATTTATAGATACTAATATAAAATTTTCCTGTTTTGCAGGTTCTGTTTTCAATAATTGCAGCATAATATTCTCTGATATACTCCACACAAGTTTTAATGGAATAAAATCCAATAATTTAAAAATCAATGAATCTGATCTCTATTTTTCAGCTTTTGCTAATTCTACAATGGATAATAGTTCTTTTTTTGATTGTAATCTTAAGAAAGTTAATTTCTCTCAATCAAAAAGAAATAATGTTTCTTTTAAAAAATCAAATTATAGAGAAGCATTTTTTGATAAATCGGATAAAGTTGAGGATATATGAAACTTTTTACACTATACAACCTTGAAGGAAACATAAATACATATCTAGTAGGACTGGAATCAGGAGGAGAGGCTATAATAATTGACCCGGGCCATATCGATCTATATCTATTAAATTTACTTGAAGATAATAATTATTATATAAAATCTATCCTCATTACACATGATCATGAGCACCACACAAAGGGGGTAAAAACCCTAATGCGCATTTATGACCCTTTGATTTACAGTAAAAGAGCAATGATATACGATTATCCTACAACTACAATTACTGTAAATAGTGTTTTAAACATTTGCGGACTAGATATAACTGTTATTGAAATACCAGGACATTCTGATGATTCTCTTGTTTTTAGAATAAGAAATGCTTTATTTACTGGAGATATTTTATCGGCAGGAAAAATAGGATATACACCCAATTCTGTTACAAGAAGACTGTTACAGGATAATATCAAAAAAAATATATTTTCAATCAAAGAAGATCTTATAATATTTCCCGGGCATGGACCCCCTACTACCATAAGAGCAGAAAAAGAGTTTAATTCTTTTATGATTTAGCAGTTAAGCCACAAGTAAAGTATTAAAAATATTATTTATTGCGTTGACCTTTTTAATTTAATATAATATTTTGGTAAAGAGCAAAGTAACTGATCCATATCTCCATTTTCTCCAATATTTCTATGGGTTAATTTTTTTGTTCAAAAAATTAAATTAAGAGTTTTTATTTACCCTTATCATTAAATCAGTTGCTGAGGTAGTTTTGGTTACAGATAGTTTAAAAACAATATCAGTATTTGAATTAGACACCATTATACCTCATAAAATGTTAATGTTTGAACTTTTAAGACATTATCAGAATCAATTTTCAGCAGTAAAAACATTCAAATTGGAGCTGATTAATGCCTAAAGTCTCAATTATAGTCCCTATCTGTAATGTAGAAAAATACTTAGCAGAGTGTTTGGAAAGCTTGCTTACACAAACCTTACAGGATATTGAAATAATTTGTATCAATGACGGCTCATGTGATCGCTCAGGTGATATTTTAAATGAATATGCATCAAGAGATAGCCGTATAAAAGCTATCCATAGACCCAATTACGGTTATGGGGCAACATGCAATGCAGGGCTTGATATGGCAATTGCAGATTATATTGGGATCATTGAAAGTGATGATTTTGCAGATAAAAACATGTTTTTGGATTTATATACGATAATCACTGATACAAATAGCGATATCGTAAAAACCGAATGGTGGGAATATACAACCAAAAATAAAAAGATAATAAAAAGTGAAAGAACCACTTTTATGTTATCACCAGGTATAATATCAAGTATAGATGATAAAAAAGAACTACTAAAAATTCCTCCGGCTATATGGGCAGCTCTTTATAAAAAAAGTTTTTTGAATGAAAATAATATCAGATTTTTGGAAACTCCAGGTGCAAGCTACCAGGATAGATCATTTGGTTTTAAAACAATTACACTTGCAAAACATATTTATATTACAAACAATGCTTATGTTTATTATCGTCAGGATAATCTAAACCAATCTGTTAAAAGAAAAGATGGCGGAGAGTTTGTTTTCAATGAATATGCAGAAATTGATAAATTTTTAAATAAACATCCTGAATTAAAAAAAGCATACAAAGGATGTAAATTATATAAACAATATATTATCTATTTATGGAATTTGAAACGACTTGAGCATAAACACAAAAAAGATATTTTTTATAAATTTGTAAAAGAATTTCAAACATATTATAAAAATGGAGAATTGGACGAAGATGCATTTGAAATCTTAAGCAAATCAAAAATTAAGAAACTAATAAATGATCCTGAAAAAACATGGAGAAAAATTCAATTTAAATTTATTGAAATAAGCATAAAAGAATTTATAAAAAAGTTTATTTTAATAAAGTTTTATCATAAACGTATCAGTATTAGAATTTTAAGAAGATATTTTATTAAGATAGGATAGTTTTTTTTAATAAAAATTATTTTAATCTGTACCTAATCTGAGAAAAATTAAATATTACAATTCCAGTCTTCGCTATAATCGCTTACTTGATTTATAATTATAGCTTAAATCTCTATATATTAATATTTTATTATTAAAACTTGTTGTAAAATCAATAAAATATGCTATAATGTTCGAAGTTTGAACATTGTTATCCAGAGTTATATGCAAAGATAATAATACTTTTTCAAACAGTCAGCAAGTTCCGGCTGCGGCTGTTTTTTAGCTATTTTTTGCCCTTCTCTATTTTAATGGAAAAAGTGTCACTTTTTGAAAAGTCAACATCTATATATTATGAACTCGCAAGAATAATTAATCATACAGTCTAGAATGGAGGTACTGTATATATGAAAGTAGTCATTTTAGCAGGTGGATTTGGTACACGTCTTTCTGAAGAAACTAATCTTATTCCAAAACCTATGGTAGAGATTGGAGACCATCCAATCCTCTGGCATATTATGAAAATATATTCATATTGGGGATTTAATGAATTCGTAATACTTACAGGGTATAAATCTCATGTTATAAAAGATTATTTTATAAATTATTATGCTCGTTATTCGGATATTACAGTTGATATGAAAAATAATACTTACGAACTACACAATCATAGAACTGAACCATGGAAAGTTTCTATGCTTTATACAGGACAAAATAGTATGACAGGTGGGCGCTTGCTTGCTGCCAAAGATTTTATTGGAAAAGAGCGCTTTATGTTAACCTATGGTGATGGTGTAAGCGACATTAATATTCCTAATTTAATAAAATCACATGAATGTTCTGGAAAGTATGTGACATTAACATCAGTTCGCCCAAGTGGACGGTTTGGTGCATTAGATATCAATGATAATGGTACTATTACTTCTTTTAAAGAAAAACCAGAAGGTGATGGCTCATGGATTAATGGTGGTTTTTTTGTGATGGAGCCTATTGTATTTGACTATTTAACAGAAGGTAATGATTCAATTTTAGAAAGAAAAGCATTGGAAACATTAGCGAGTGAGAGTCAACTTAATGCATATAAGCATACTGGATTCTGGCATGCAATGGATACTCTAAAGGATAAAAATGAATTAACGACATTTTGGCACAAGGGTAATGCGCCATGGGCTTTGTGGGCAAAAGAAAATTAAAAGATCAAAGTTAGGTAAGATATATGAAAGATATTTCTTTTTATAAAAACAAAAAAGTATTTATAACTGGACATACTGGTTTTAAAGGAACATGGCTTTGTCATATATTGCTTCATTCAGGGGCAGAAGTAATTGGTTTTTCACTTAATCCTCCAACAAAACCATCTCTTTTTGAACAGACTAGTCTCAAAGATAGTATGCACTCAATTATTGCAGATATAAGAGACAGAGATAAACTTATTCAATCTATAAATGATTCAAAAGCAGATATTGTATTTCACCTTGCAGCACAACCTTTGGTTCGTTTTTCTTATCGTGAACCTGCTATAACTTATGAAACCAATGTCATGGGAGCTGTAAATATTCTTGATGCAATACGCTTAACGTCAACTATTCGTTCATTTGTTAATATAACGACTGACAAGGTATATGAAAACAAAGAATGGTATTGGGGCTACAGGGAGAATGAAAATCTCTGTGGTTTTGATCCTTATTCCAATAGCAAGTCTTGTAGTGATTTGCTAACATATAGTTATCGCAATTCTTTCTTCAATAATAAAGATAGTCCTGCAATTTCTACAGCTCGTTCAGGTAATGTTATTGGTGGTGGAGATTATTCCGAGGATAGAATTATTCCTGATTGTGTCCGTGCTGTTAAGGCAGGAAAAGAAATTGTTGTCCGTAATCCTTCTTCGACACGTCCCTATCAACACATAATGGACACACTTTACGGTTATTTGTCACTTGCAGAAAAGCAATTTAATGACAAAACTATTGAAGGTGCTTATAACTTTGGTCCTGACGATGAAAGTTGCATAACAACTGGCGAGCTTACCAAGCTATTTTGTTCTATCTGGGGCAAGGATGCTGCATGGAAGATACAAGCTGATTGCGGACCTCATGAAGCAACTTTTTTAAAATTGGATTGTTCAAAGTCAAAGATGATCTTGGATTGGAGACCAAGATGGGATATTAAGACAGCGGTTGAAAAAGTAGTGGAATTTGAAAAAACTGAAACAGATATAGAGAGAATTACCTCTTTGAAAGATCAAATAAAGAAATATTTTGGATAATATGAGAAAAGTAATAATTACAGGAGCATGTGGTTTTCTTGGTCGCAAGCTATCTGAAGCTTTTATTAGTAAAGGGATAACTGTTTATGCCATCGATTGTATTGATTTTTTTCCTATTTCTCACAAACTTTTAAAATATCACAAGAGTGATATTGAAGGAAATGCGTTCCCTTCTGATCCTGATTTGTATAACGCAGATACATTGTTTCATTTTGCCTGGAATGGTGTGCATCCAGATTACAGAAATGATTATGAAAGGCAATCAAAAAATATTTCTAGCTTATTAAATATTCTTTCTTTTGTACAACGTATTAATGTTTTAAAAACAATCATCCCTGGTTCTGCTTCCGAGTATGCTACAAGCGAGATGCCGATAACCGGTAATAATACACCAGGGGCTATAGATGGATATGGGGCGATTAAGTCAGCTTGTCATATTATATCTCATGCATGGGCACAACAAAACAATTTGCCCTTGATATGGGTAGTGCCTTCAAGTATTTATGGGCCCGGCAGAAATGATAACAACGCATTAACCTATACAATAAAAACTCTTTTGAATGGAGAAAAACCCACTTTCACTGCATTGGAACAACGGTGGGACTATATCTATATAGATGATTTTATTAATGCACTTATGTTGATAGCTGAGAAAGGGGTTGCCTGTAAAAGTTATGCTCTTGGTTATGGTAAAGCAAGAGCATTACATGAATATATTACTGTAATCAGAGATATCATAAACCCCACTTTACCACTGGGTATTGGAGAAAGGTCATATAAAAGTGGAAAACCTGATAACTCAGAAATGGATATTTCGGAATTAGAAAAGGATACAGGGTTTACACCGTTAATTCCTTTTGATGAAGGTATTAAGAAAACAATAGAATGGTTCAAGGAGAATATCTAAATGGCAAATGAAATAAAGATTTCAATCATTGTACCAGTTCATAATACAGCTAAATATTTACGAAAATGTATTGAATCCTTAATCAACCAAACATTAAAGGATATAGAAATAATTTGTGTTAATGATGGAAGCATTGATAATTCTCTAGAAATAATAAAGGAATATGTAAATATCGACAAACGTATTTCAATTATTTCTCAAGAAAATCTTGGCCCTGGTGCCGCAAGAAATGCAGGGATAAAATTGGCAAAAGGTGAATACCTTGGTTTTGTTGATAGTGATGACTTTATCGATTTAACAATGTTTGAGAAACTATATACCAAGGCAAAATTATATAACAGTGATGTTGTTATTGTAGGTATATACCTTTACGATACAAATAATGGAAGATATTGGACATTTCGTGATGCAAATATATATAGGACATTTTCCAACGAAGGTGTATTCACTGCAGCAGAACACCCAGTTTTGCTACAATATGTGGGGATTTGGGATAAAATATACAGACGAGAATTTGTGATATATCATTCATTATCTGTTCCTGAGGGTTGTTTATATGAGGATGTTCTTTTTCCAATTATGGCATATGTTTTGGCAGCCAAGATTTCATTAATTGATGAGCCATTGTATTACTACCGAAAATTTTCAGGACATTCTATTGTTGACAGAGAGATAAAAGAAGTTGGTCATAAAATTGACTTTTTGAAAAGTATTAAAGACACAAAAGATTTTTTGATAGAACAAAATGTGTATCAACACTTTCAAAAAGATTTTTTGATGTATCAATTTAGACAAATTAATTTTCATCAACGTAATCTACCAGATTATAAAAATTATAAATTATTTATGACAACATTACGAAATTATTTAGATCAATCTGACTATGAAATTGCCTTTTTATTTGATTTTGGGAGAAGTTACAAAAAATATCTAAAATATCTAAAAAAAGGAAAATATATATCAGCATATCTTAATATGAAACTAAGAAGCTTATTTAAGAAAGACAGTTTATGGATAAAATTTAGACTTCCCAAAACAAATATTGAAATAAAAATAAAACGCAGAAAACACAATTTTAATTTACAATTACAAAGGCAAGAATGGATTTCAACTGAACTAGCAAAAATAAACAGTAATTTAGAAAATATTTTTAATAAATTAAATGAATTTAATAAATATTGGAAGGATTAAGAGAATAATGAGTAATGATATAAATCAATTTTCACCAAATAAAATCAAATATTTCGTTTGCCATACACCAGGCCGCAAAAGTGTTTGTCCACAAGGTTCTCATTTTATTCATATGATGGGAGGATCTGTTTTTAGCACTAATGACATTCAAGATGATTTAATTGGTGATAATACTGGAGATAATATATCAAAAAAGAATAAAAGTTTTTGTGAACTTACAATTCAATATTGGGCATGGAAAAATACTGATGCAGATTATTATGGCTTTTTTCATTATAGACGATATTTATCATTTTATGAGGATAAATTTCCCACAGACGATTGGAATTCTGTTATCAGACCATATTTGAATAATAAAACAATAGAAGAACTGCGATTAAACGATATAGAGCATATTCAAAAAATCATTAGTGGATATGATGTAATTACACCTATTCCAATAGATTTAAAAAAAGTAGGATTTTCTTCAGTTTATGATCAATATAAAACTAGTCCTCGTTTGAATATAAAAGATATAAATCTCTTACTAGATATTATCAAAGATTTATATCCAAATTATTCAGAAGATGCAAAGGAATATTTTTCAGGTAGAAAATTATATCTTTGTAATATTTTTATTATGAAAAAAGATATTTTTTTTGAATATTGTGAATGGCTTTTTAATATTCTATTCGAATTTGAAAAAAGATCTGATATGAGTCTATATAGTGAAGAAATGTATCGTACACCTGGACATTTAGGTGAAAGATTATTTGGAATCTATTTTAGCTATTTATGTAAACATAGAAATATAAAATCTCTCGAACTTCAGCTAGTTACAATTGGGGATAGTTCAAAAGTTGAATCCTTGTCACCTGCTTTTCCAAAAGAAAGTGTTAACATTGTCTTTTCTTCTTCTGAATATTTTGCTCCATATTGTGCAACAACAATACGCTCTCTACTTGATCAAATTAGTGAAAATAAAAATTATGATATTATCATTCTTGAACAGGAAATTCAATCTAAGACAAAAATAAGATTATTATCTATGGTTAAAGGAATAAGAAATGTTTCCATTCGGTTTTTCAATGTAAAACAGATATTTGATGATTATGTATTAAGTATCTGTGAACATTTTGCTGTAGAAACATATTTTAGACTTATTCTTAGTGATTTTTTACCAGAATATAATAAAATTATATATCTTGACTCAGATTTAATAATTTTAGATGATATTGCAAAATTATATGATATTGATATTTCAAATTATTGTGTTGCTGGAGTTGTTGATACAGTTTTGGCAGGCCATATCAATGGATTTACCCCTGAAAAGCATCGTCCTTATTATTTAGAGAAAGTAAAAATCAAAGAGAAAAACTTATTAAATCTGATTAATGCTGGAGTTCTTTTAATTAATTTATCCAAAATCAGGGAGCAATATACAAGCAATGAGTTGCTTGATTATGCTCAAGCAAATAATTTTAATCTTTGTGATCAAGATGTAATTAATTCAATTTTTCAAGATAAAATACTACATTTAAAAAATGAATGGAATGCATATAATGATGAAGAAGGTACATTACGTCGATGGTGTGCTACTTTTGCTCCAAAGGAAATGTATTTTTCCTATAAAATTGCAATAAAAAATCCAAAGATTTTGCATTTTTGCGGTACAACAAAACCATGGAACGAACCTAATTATGAGTATGCACATTTATTTTGGGATACATTAAAGAAAACACCTTTCTATGAATTAGTTATTCACCGTAGGATTATAGAGATTTCAAATTTTCATAATCACAATACTTACAAACAAATTGTCGATAGAAGAACCTTAAAAGGAAAAATAAAATTTACTATAAAAAAGATCGTTAGATTATTTTTTCCACCAAAAACAATACGAAGAGAAATTTTAAAGAAGATTTACTATAAATTTAGAACTCATAAAAGTTAATATTTTAAGAAACTAAATGTGCATATTTTAGGAATTGAAGATAACTTAGATGATTTTTATTTTTAATATTATGTCTGTGTCAATCCTAATTTAATGAAATCTGGCCTAAAAATAAAACTGTGCAAGCATTCTCTTATGGAAGACCTGTTATTTGTACAAAAGTAACTAGCAATAGCATTGAAGTTGTAAAGACATATCAGTAATATGGAAGTTTTGCTGAAGAATTGGATATAATAAAAAAAAAGTGTTTCAATAATCATCAGCTATTGGCTGAGATGGAAGGAGAAAGCATGTGTGTTTATCATACTTTTTATGCCATCTATCCTTCTTACGACATCATGAATAAAATTGATAATTAAACTTAATAATAATAGTTTGTATGGGAGTATTATATGATTACTAGAAATTTATTTAAGAAAATATGGCTTAAGCTGAATCCTACTTATCGCAAAATAAATAGAATTGAAGCACAATTAGAAAATATGAAAAACAACTTGTTATACTTACCCGAAGGAATTAAATCATTGAAAATGACAGTCAGCCATAAGAATGTTAATTTAATATTTCATTCAGCTGTTAATGACCCTATTTTTCATGAAAAAGTAAATAGATTTCGTAACCATTTATATGATCAAACGTCAAAAGAGCATTTGGATCGATATATTAAAAAGGCTATGATAATGCCAAAATTTAATATCGAATTCCCACCACAAATTAAAATACCTTTGAATTCAAATCTTTTTTCTGATGAAGATTTAATAGTTCTTGCAAACCATGAAGAAATACTAAATGACCTTCGAAAAGTTTATGAAAAAAAATATGGACGATCTGAGATACCAATTCATTTACATGCACATTATTATAAATGTGGGATGATATATATCCCTGATAGAATTATAGAAAGTACGCGTGATTCAGTGGCTATTGATGGAGGTGCATGGGTTGGGGATACCGCAATCATGCTAAATAATTATTACTTCTCAAAAATACATTGCTTTGAACCAGAACCAACGGCTTTTGAAATTCTAAAGAATAATATTAATAAAATTCATACAAATGAACAATTTACTCTATATAATAAAGGTCTTGGTGAAAAAAGTGGAAGCATAGATTTTTATACTGGTCTTGGTTATTTAGGAAATGCATCTTCTGCAGTTGTGAAAGAAAAAGGGACAAAAAAATCTATAGAAATTATGACGATAGATGATCTTGTATCAAATATTAAAGAACGTATTGGATTGATAAAGATAGATGTTGAAGGATTTGAAGAACAGGTTCTAAAAGGTGCCGAAAAAACTATAATACGAGATAAACCTATTTTGTTATGTGCTGCATATCACGAAGACCAGTCCCCAGGTCAAGTATTCAGAATCATGGATTATTTGACATCTTTAAATTTAAGTTATAAGTATATCTTTAGAGGAATGCAACCTGATTCTTGGTTTAATCTTGAATACGATTTAATTTGTTATATTGATAATTAACATATATGAAAAAGATTTTCTATCATAAGTCATTTTTTATGAAGGACTTCTTAAGTTAACGTCTGGTTTATTGTATGCGACACACGATAATGCTCTTACATAGGATTAAATGGTACAATGGTTTATTATAGAAAAAAGAAAGTATAATGAACTATACTTTCTTTGCATATATATTTTAGCTTGACTCAATGGATTTTTTTTTGATGAAAAAACATAAATTATTAATGGTATAGTATGAGTACCAACTATCCATACAAATAGAATTATGAAAAAAAATAATACCCATGCTGTTTCCGTAATAATCCCAGTTTATAACACAGAACTTTATTTGCGCGAGTGTCTAGACAGCGTAGTAAATCAGACACTGAAAGATATTGAGATCATCTGCGTAAACGATGGTTCAACAGATGGTAGTCTTTCTATACTACAGGAATATAAAAACAATGATAGTAGAGTCATTATTTTATCCCAGGAAAATAATGGAGCTGGGTCTGCAAGAAATGCAGGTTTAGATATTGCAAAGGGTGAGTATTTGTCGATATTAGATAGCGACGACATATATGATGTTACCATGCTTGAAAAGATGCATAATCATTCAGATAAATTACAAACTGATTTTACTGTTTGCTTGTCAAAAGCTTTTGACAATATAACTAAAACTACTTGGGATATTAATTGGTCAGGAATAGATATACAAGAAGATATATTTTCCTATAAAGATATTTTAAATACTTCACATGCATTTGATTTTTTTATCGGATGGTCATGGGATAAGTTATTTAGAAAGTCATTTATCGATAAACATGGATTACGATTTCAAGAAATTAATAATAGTAATGATGCTTTTTTTGTTTTTTCTACAATGTATATTGCTGAACGGATAACAATACTTAGAGAGTATTTGGTAAAACATCGTATCAATAGAGAAGGGAGCATAGAATTAACTCATGATATAAATCCATATTGTTTTTATGAAATGCATAAAGCAGTAAAAGATAATTTAATACGATTTAATATTTTTCCCGAAGTCAAAGAACTTTTTGCAATTTGGTCTTTGAAACATTCTTTATGGGTTTTAAGTATAATAAAAATACCAAAATCTTTTATAGAAATATATTCGATAATACAGAATAAATGTTTTCCAGAAAATAGTATCTGTAATTTGTCCATAGAGAAATTCGATGAAAAATGGCTTTATGATGAAATGCAAAAAATTAATGAACAAGTTGTTGGTGAATATCTTTTTAATCAACGAAACACTGCTAGAAGTGAGCGAGATCATTTACAGATTGAACGTGATCAATTACAAGTGGAGCGAGATCGCCTACAAATCAAATGTGATCAATTACAAGTGGAGCGAGATCGCCTACAAATCAAATGTGATCAACTACAAGTCGAGCGAGATCGTCTGCAAGTTGAACGCGATCAGTTACAAAATGAAAAAGATACACTTATTACTTCCCTCTCCTTCCGTTTAGGGCGTGTACTTACTTGGTTTCCTCGAAAAATACGAGGGTTTTTCCGTTTTTTAAAAAAAAGGAAATGTTTATGAAATAAAGCTTCTTTATAATAAATTTCTGCGTAAGACCGATAGTATAAAAAATAAAAGTGTTATTGAAATGGATTGTAGGATCACCTATTTGCATTTGATAATTAAATAAAAATTATGAAATTTGAAACTAAGAATATTGAGAATATATTTTACTGAACAAAATAAATTATCATTTAGTACTCTTGCGTTATTCTTGTTAACAACTAAGAAAAGAAAAACTGTATATTAAACATAGTATGATATTGTTTTAATAGGAACTAAAAATGAAGAAGCTTTTTAAGAATATTTTTAAATTAATAATTCCTTTAAATTTACGTAAAAAGATTAATAACCTGTTAGATGTACCTAACAATATAAATATTTTATCACAGCAGGTTAATGAACTAAAGTATCAAAATAATACATTATCATACGAATTATGGAAAACAAAGACACTTCTCTTGTTAAAAGAACAATCACCTGAACTTTTATCCAAATTTTCGTCCGGTCTTAATAATGATAATATTCTTATTAATTCTTTATCACAAACAAATATTTTTAATGACTTAAAGAATGATTTTATTAATAATATGGGTATTTTTATGCAAATTTTTGTTTGTGGCACTCCAGGTCTTAGTCTGGATATAATATATAAAAATCAATTAAATCTTGCAAAAAATCTATCATATAAATGGCAAGCATTTTCAAATATTCTTAGTATTTTTATGCCCCATTATCAAAATGATGAAATTGCATATAAACTTAATGAATTATTTGATCATTCTTGTATTGAAAAAAACAGTTGGGGAACTCTTCTATATATATCTTGGTTAATATTACGAAAGGAAGAAGAAAAAGCTTTTAAATTATTGCATATCTATTTAAAGAAATACGATCTTGAAACTATTACAGGAATGATTCCAATTGCAGATTTAGCACACCGGAATGGAATAACGAATGAAGATATTTCTGTATCATCACAATTATTTCAAACTATTATTAAAAATGTAAATAACAATGTATTAGAAAATTATATAAATAGTTTTGGGAATAATGTAACAATAGCTATAGTTGGTAATGGGCCTCATGAGCTTGGTCTTGGTAAAGGAGAGGAAATAGATGCTCATGACATTGTAGTACGTTGTAATCGTTATAATAATTCAGAAAAATATATAAAAGATTATGGGAAAAAAACAAATATAGTTATATTTACTTCAACAGATGAAAATAACTCTGATCATGAATTATTTAATAGATCTTTAATAAATTTTTTTGCAACTCACAGTTTATTTGAAGAGCCTTTTTCCAAAAACATAAGACAATATTATAAAGAAAATAATTTTTCGAATATTACCACGATTGGTCTTTCTGCTACAAGAAGAGAAATACAACAAAAATATAACATTAATTGGCCAACAACAGGTTTTCGGGCTATATATTATTTTAAAAATATCTTAAAGAAAAATATAAAAAAATCTGATATATATGGATTTGCATTAAACCATGGAACAGTACTTGGTGGACATTATGAAGATACGTCAAAAAAGATAAATTATTTAGGATTTCATGATTTTTTTATGGAATTCCATGCGATGCAGGATATGTTTAAAAAAGATACTTAAAGTTATATGTTAAAGATTATTAAATCCATTATTAAATATATTTTAAGACCTTTTTTACGTCCATTTTTTGCGCGTCTACGAAGAATTGTATGTGAAGAAATCATTGTAGCTAATGACATGCTGCAAAGTAATATTCGCGATTATTTTATGATGTTTAATAATTATAAACTTTTAGACAATATAGATGCTGTCAAAAACAAAATATATCAATCTCTACTTAACAGATCGTTTGAAAAGTTAGTTGCAGGAAAGTCGATTGCGATAGTAGGTAACGGACCACAACAAATAGGCAAAGGCACTGGAAAAGAAATAGATACACATGATATAGTAATCCGTTTTAATAATTTTAAGATCGCAGGATATGAAAATGATTACGGCACAAGAACAGATATTTGGATTAGAAATAATAATGTTTTCGAAACGAAAAACAGACAAAATCCTGAGCAATTTAAAATGATTGTATGGAGATTTGATCAGGGTACATGGGAGAATAGAAGTGAATTATGGTTTTTAGCTGCAGCGCAATCATTGGCTGGGGAGGTCGTTTACGGTGCGATTCCGCAAAGAGTTATAGATGAGACGAACATGTGGCTTTGCTCCGAGGGGGAGGGAGTACCAACGCTTGGAGCGCTAGTAATAAAATTTCTTGTCAGTCACACAGATGCAAAATCAATCAATGTTTACGGATTTTCATTTCTGGAGGCAGAAGAAGAAGGGATAAAATCGTGTGAATTTCATTACTATGATGACTATTATTTAGAAAATTTACACAACATAGAAGGAGAAAGAATATTATTACGAAGAATGCTGATTGGCGAAAGGAAAGTGAAGTAAAAAAATAGGATTGACAAAAACAATTTTATTTGTGTAATTTTGACAACGTGAATTATGGGGGTATTGAGAATCTTGAATTAATGGTCACGTTGTTGTTTTTAGATTTTGATGGTATCTTTACGGGTAACCACGAAATGGGAGTATTAATGTCTTCGTTAATAAGCGTATATGCGAAATGAATAAAGATTACCTATATGATACAAATATTTAAAGCAATCATTAAAAATATTTTGAGGCCGTTCATACGCCCGTTTTTTGCACGATTGCGAAGAATTATACGTGAAGAAATGGAAATGGCGTTTCGACAAGAGATAAAAAACCTATATAGTTTGCTTTCCCCAATAGAGGAAGAACATCAGAACCACTATCATAAGATAAACGAGAACAGTTACAACATAAGTAAAATAAATTCAAGAAGAATGATTTCCAATAAAATGAATAATGTACTTTTCATTGGCGACAATACGGACGTTCTTAATTTTGGCTGTCGTGCCACAAGCGCAGCGTTGGCTGAAATATTAGGTCATTCCGTAGCCATTATTGACAGAATCTATCGAAAAGAAATAACTCATCTTTTTATAAATACTCCATTATGCGATGACTGGTATCTTTATTTGAAGACTGTAAAAGAATACGACATAGAATGCTATGAATATTTACTTTCAAGAATAAAAAAAAATAATGCTGTGATTCTAAATGGGGAAGGAAGTTTTATTTTTCAATCACCACCAAGACTAGATCTACATAATTACCTGGTAATTCTGCATGCTTGTATAGAGACAGGAACGCCATTTTATATTTTAAATGCCATGTTTTCAGCTTTTGCTGATGAACCGATAAATGAAGATTTGATAAATCAAGCCATGCCTATATTGGAACAAGCGGAGATCTTTGCTGCAAGAGATATCCATTCTCAGCAAATTATTAGTCAATATAATGATAAGGTAAATGTCACTTTCATACCTGATGCGTTATTTAGCTGGTATTCACTATATAATGAAAACAGAAATATTTTAAATGATATGCTTCATAATTCACGTTTGGTATTGCCATTCATTGATCATGACCCATTCCAGCATAACATGGATTTTTCACATCCGTACGCACTCTTTAGCGGAAATTCATTTGCGGCAAAGCATCCTGACCAAGCTCGGAATTCTTTCACAAAGCTGGTGTTGGCACTTAAAAATCAGGCTGAAAAACTTGGCATAAGTCTGTATTTAATCGAAACTTGTAGTGGAGACGCCGTGATTCGACAGGTGGCTTTAGAGATCAAGATTCCTATTATTCCTGTAAACACCAATATTTATTTTGCGGGTAAAATTTTAGGGAATGCTCTTTGTTATGTATCAGGACGATATCACCCTTCAATTTTAGCTTCAATGGGAGGTACTCCATGTGTGTTTATGGGCTCGAATTCGCATAAGACATTATCAATACAAACAGTATTAGGAATACCCCCTGAAGAACAAGAACTATTTCCAGCAATTCCAGATGAAGATCTAGTCCCACATATTGTTTCATCTTTTGAAAAAAAGATTTTAAACCAAAATCGTGAGCAGGTTAGGAATATATGCAAAACAAATGCCTCAATCGTACAAGATAAAATATCTATGTTATTTAAGACAAACTTTTTGGCTAATTTCTTCTAAAATAAATCTAATTTATTTCAGCAAGCTAATTTCTGATAGATTTATTAATACTAAATAATTATTTTATTTAATAGGGAAACTTTAAAATAATGAAAGATATTATTTCTCAATTATATTTTTTTATTAGAAATAAAAAAATAAATAAAGATATTGTCATAAATACATTAGATGATATTAATAAATTAATAGATGAGATAACTCATAATAATGTAACTAATATCCAAACAGCAAATAAAATATATCGTTTATGGATACCTACAGAAAAAGTATGCATGCATGGTGCTTTTAGATATAGTGGAGGCTGGCATCCTTTTATATCTTTTCTAGAAAAAGGAGTTAGTGAATTAGAACTATTTTATAAAAACTTTACCCCAAAAAATATAGCTGAGATGTATTCTTTGAGAGAAAAAGAAAAAGGTTATAATTTACCTCCATGGGAACTTCCTTGGATTCCTCGAAATATTATTACTAAACCAGCGGATGAAGGAGGATTATCATCAGAAAAACATGGAGTTTCATATTTTGGGCCAGTTAGTCCAGAAAAATTAAAATATGAAAGAGAACGATTGATAACAGCTCTTGAAAGTATAAAAAAAATGGGATACATACCAGATAAAAATAATGAAATAAATGGTTTTTTTATGGAATATAATAATAATTTTATATTCTTTGTACGAGGAGGTAAACATCGTTCTGCTGTTTTAAGTTTTTTAAATTACAAAAGAATACCTGTTGTTTTAAAGAATGCTTGGCCACCGATAATTTATAGTAGCGACAGTAGTAAATGGGAACTTGTACAATCAAATGATATAAGCGAATCTTTAGCTCTAAAAGTTTTTAAAAGTTATTTTGATCTTAATGGCAAGAAGCAATATAAAAAAATAAATAATTAGGATAATAAAATGGATGATAATAAAAAAAATATTTTAAAAAACCAATATGAAGGAAGTAAAGCATTGAATTATGATTCTATTCGTAAAGTATCAGATAGGCACATAGCAGAAATATCAATTATCAAAGATTATATAATGCAAATAAAACCTAAATATATATTAGACTGTCCTTGTGGTACAATGAGATGGATTGATATTTATGCATCTTCAGGTGCAAGTGTTTTTGGTTTTGATATTTCAAAAGATATGATTGAACAAGCAAGAATGAAAGTAACAGAAAATAAATTAGAAAATAAAATATTTTTTCTCCAAGGGGATATATTTAATAATAATTTTGTCTTTCCTGAAGTAAATTTTGATATGGGGCTATGTGTACGTTTTCTGAATTGGATTCCAATGAAAATTGTATTTAATGTTTTGACATTATTAAACAAATATTCAAAGTCATATTTGTTAATTGGTTGTACTGTTATTCCAAGTAATTCATCTTTATTGAATAGAATAAAAGCAAAATATTATATATTTATTGATAATATAAATAGAATAAAGAAAAAATCAGCTATACGTTATGTTCATAATGAAAAAAAGTTTGAAATATTTCTTAAGACTCTTGATTGGACTATGGTTGAAAAAAAAATTACAATGAATAAACAATATACTGTAAATTATCTATATTTATTTAAAAAATATAATAGGTTTTAAACTATGAACACACCAAAAATTATAGCCGAAATCGGTTGCAATCACAAAGGCGATATGCAAATAGCCAAGGAAATGATACAAACTGCAGCTTTGTTTTGCAAAGTTGATGTTGTAAAATTTCAGAAACGAAATAATAAAGAATTGTTATCCAAAGATGAATATTATTCGCCTCACCCTAACCCTGCTAATTCTTATGGGGAAACATATGGTACACATCGGGAATTCCTGGAATTCGATTTTGATCAACATAAACAACTTAAAAAATGGTGTGAAGAATATGGAGTGATTTACTCTAGCTCGGTTTGGGATATTACTTCTGCAAAAGAAATTGCATCATTAAATCCAAAATTGATTAAAATTCCTTCAGCATGTAATTTAAATAAGGGATTACTGGAATATTTGTGTGATAACTATTCAGGAGAAATCCATCTATCAATAGGTATGACTACTCATGCTGAAGAAGAACAAATAGTTTCTTTCTTTGAATCAAAAAAACGAAATAAAGATATAGTAATTTACAGTTGTACTTCTGGTTATCCTGTACCTTTTGAAGATATTTGCCTCTTGGAAATTGCTCGTTTAAAAGATACTTTTGATAAAAGAGTAAAAAATATTGGATTTTCCGGTCATCACTTGGGCATTGCGATTGATTCTGCAGCAGTGGCTTTAGGAGCAAAGTGGATAGAGCGCCATTTTACGCTCGACCGAACTTGGAAAGGTACTGACCACGCTGCTTCTCTAGAACCAGATGGATTACGGAAATTAACGCGCGACTGTCGCGCTGTAGCAAAATCTTTGACTTACAAAAATCAGGAAATATTGACTATAGAGTCTGTGCAGCGTAATAAATTAAAAAAAAATCAGGTAAAATGGTAATATAAAAATAGTGATTGTTTTTATATTTTTAACTATTAATATAAAGTGATTAAAAATGGTAATAGCATTTATCCCGGCTCGTAGAGGAAGTAAATCCATTCCACTAAAAAATATCAAAAGTTTCTGTGGAAAACCTTTATTGTATTGGAATATTGTGGCTTTACAAAATTGTAAATATGTTAATAAAATTATCGTTGCCACAGATTCAGAAGAAATAAATAAAGTAGTTCAAGATTTTCATTGTGATAAAGTAAATATTTATAATCGTTCTGCTGAGAACGCTATCGATACAGCAAGCACAGAAAGTGTAATGCTTGAATATCTGTATCAGGCTAATTTACAAAAAAATGATATTTTTATGCTTGTACAGGCAACTTCACCACTAACTGAAACAACACATTTTAATGAAGCCTTAAAAATATACAAACAGCATAAATACGATTCTATACTAACTTGTGTACGTAATTATCGTTTTTTTTGGAATAAAGATGGAACTTCAAAAAATTATGATTATAGGAATCGTCCCCGGCGTCAAAGTTTTAAAGGCGAATTAATGGAAAATGGAGCTTTTTATATCAATACAGTTGGCAACATATTAAAAAATAAAAATCGTTTATTTGGGAAAATTGGAATATATGAAATGCCAGAATATACAGCAAACGAAATAGATGAGCCTGATGATTGGACAGTTTTAGAAAATCTTATGTATAAATATGTTTTATCCAAACAGCATAAAAAAGAAATAAAACTGGTATTATCTGATGTTGATGGTGTACTGACTGATTGTGGTATGTATTACTCCGAAAATGGAGATGAACTTAAAAAATTTAATACTAGAGATGGAATGGGTTTTCAATTGTTACGAGAGAAAGGGATTAAGACAGGCATTATTACTTCTGAAAACACTAAAATTGTTGAAAACAGAGCAAAAAAATTGCAAGTTGATCATGTTGTTCAAGGAAAACAGAATAGTGGCAAGTTAATTGCTGTAAAAAAAATATGTAAGCAGGAAGGTCTTTTACTCGAAAATGTTGCTTATATAGGTGATGATATAAATTGTTTTGAATTATTATCTAATGTTGGGTTAGCAGCTTGCCCTTCTGATGCAATAAAAGAAATTAAATCAATTCCAAATATAATGGTTTTATCAAAAAATGGTGGAGATGGTGTTTTTAGGGAATTGGCAAATTATTTATTGCAGATTGTATCTATATGAAATTTTACTATTTCATAAGCTGATTCCTTTTACAAAGAAATATTGACAAAATCACATAAAAAACATTGAATATCAATATCTACTTTAATTTTAAATAATCCTGCGATGGAGTATATAAATAATGGAACTAATATTAAAACATTTAAAATATAAAGAACTTTTTTTTACTCTTATATCAAGGGATATAAAGTTAAAGTACCGCAGAAGCATACTTGGATATTTCTGGACTATACTTAATCCTCTTTTAACGATGACAGTAATGACAATAGTTTTTTCAAATATGTTTCGCTTTAATATCCCAAATTATCCTGTATACCTTATTATAGGTTCTTTGCTGTTTGGTTATATGCAGGGTTCAACTCAAAGGGCGCTTAATTCAATTATTGATAATGCTTCATTAATAAAAAAAACTTATGTGCCTAAATACATCTTTACAATGTCCGTAGTAACAAGTGAATTTATTAATTTAATGTTTGCCCTTTTAGCTTTACTGCTTGTTGTACTTGTAACAGGCGTCCATTTTACATTAAATTTTCTGCTAATAATTATACCTTTAGTTGAATTATATATATTCTGTTTGGGGCTTGGATTGTTTCTTGCACAAGCCGCTGTTTTTTTTCGTGATATCCAGTATATATGGAGTGTTTTGTGTACTGCTTGGTTATATTTATCAGCGATATTTTATCCAATTCAATTATTACCTCCTAACCTTAAATGGATAATTGAAAAATTTAATCCATTATATGGTTTTATTACAATATTTCGTGGTTGTATTTTAAGTGGATCCATTACAGTAAAGGCTGAATATTTTTTGCATAATGGTATAATATCCATTGTTGTTCTCATTTTAGGTGCATGGATATTTTCCTTAAATAGATATAAATTTATTTTACGTATTTAAAAGGATAATATTTTGGAAAATATAATAATTAAAGTAGAAGCTGCAAGCATTCTTTTTAATATAGCATCAGAAAAAACAGATAACTTAAAAGAATATTTTATAAAAATAATAAAAAAACAGCTCCATTTTAAAGAATTTTGGGCCTTAAAAGATATAAATTTCGAAATCAAAAAAGGGGAATCATGGGGTCTTGTAGGAAGAAATGGTGCAGGAAAATCCACTCTCCTTAAACTGATTTGCGGAATTCTCACTCCTTATAAAGGTAAGGTCACAGTTATCGGATCCATAGCGCCTATGATAGAACTTGGAGCTGGATTTGATGATAATTTAACTGCTGAAGAAAATATTTATCTTGGAGGATCAATACTGGGGCATAGTAAGAAATTCATGCGCGAAAGATATGACGAAATAGTAGATTTTGCAGAGCTTCATGAATTTATGGAAATGCCTCTTAAAAACTATTCATCAGGAATGCGCGCCCGTATAGGTTTTGCGATCGCAACTCTGGTAAAGCCTGATATACTCATTATAGACGAGGTGCTGGCTGTAGGAGATGCTGCTTTTCAAAAAAAATGTGAAATACGTTTAACTAAGATGATGGAAGAAGGAACTACTTTACTTTTCGTATCCCACGCTAATGATAAAGTTATAAAATTATGTAAAAATGCTATATGGCTGGATAAAGGGAAATTAACAATGATTGGTACTGCAGAAGAAGTTTGTGCTGCATATGAAAAAGCTATATTATCATAATAATTAAAAAATATTGACAGATTATCCAATTTGTAGAGTATAATATTTTAGTAAGTGTAATAATTAAGGAACTTATATGAAAAAAGTATTGTTTATTATAATGTGTTTATTGATTTCAACCTCTTCGTTTGCAATAGATATTAAAACTGGTCTTACTACAGGACTTAATCTAAGCATTAATTCCGGCAGCGATTGGCAAGATATGATTGATGAAATTGGTTTTTCAAATGAATTCAGATTAGGATTTGAAATGGGGGGATTTTGGGAAATACCAATAAATGATATTTTTTCTGTTCAACCTGAAATCAATTTTTTAATGCTTAGAGCTGGATTTAATGGAAGCTATGGTTATGAAGATTATGATTCATATTATGGTTTTTTCTGGGTGGATAAAAATATAGAATCTGGCTTTAGTACAAGAATCCTTGAAATACCTATTCTTGCAAAATTAAACTTTGGGTCTGGTAAAGCCAAGTTTTTTATTTTAGCAGGTCCTGTATTTAGTATAATACTTGGAAACTTAACTGAAAGTACTAAAGAAAAGACTAGTCAATATAATGGATCTTGGACTGATGAATCTGATAGTAGCATGGAGCCTGATAACCGCCTAATATTTGGAGGCGCTATTGGATTTGGCTTTAGCATACCAGCAAGCGATGGAAGATTTATTTTAGAATTAAGATACAGAACAACATTTACAAATATAATTGACAATTTTAATATGACAGTTAACACCATTGGATTCCGCATAGGTTATAGCATAGATATAGAGTTATAGTGTTCTCTTTCAGCTCTGTTTCGTAATTATTATCAGCCTAAGTCTTTAACTTTTCAGATTCTTCTTTTGCTTTCTCATGAGATGAAAGCAACATGACATAAGCTCCAAAAACCCATCCTTTTAAGCCGCCATAAGTTATTTGATACCAGTAATTATCAACCCCTTCAACATTATCCATTTTGCTTGATTTCGATACAATTTCAAGAATATACCCTTTCCACAAAGTAGTTACTGCCTTTGCTTTTACAGAAGGTTCTGTTCTGAGCCTTAAATGAGAAGACACAATTACAGCATAATTTGTGTTTTGTTCAAGCACCTGTGTTGGAGGAAGATTGATTATAACTATTTCTTCTTCCTTTTTACAGGAAAATAAAGCTGTTATTGCAAGAATGATTATTATTGTAAAGTAATATTTTTTCATTTCAAACTACCTTATCTATTAAAATATAAAACACTATTCTTTAATCCTGATTATTTCATCCCGTATAAAAGCTGCTTCTTCAAAATTAAGATTTTTAGCATGCTCAAGCATAGCTGCTTCCAGTTCTTTAATCAACTTTTTCTTTTCATTTTTATTAATAATATTATATTTACTCTTTATTAATTCAACATCAAATTCAGTTACTTTCTTTTTATCTTCAATTTTTCTTACAAGGATATCCTGAATTGATTTTCTTATTGTCACTGGTTTTATCCCATGCTCTTTATTATAATTTTTCTGTATCTCTCTTCTTCTTTCTGTCTCGCTAATTGCTTCTTTCATTGCATCAGTGATTTTATCTGCATACATTATTACTTTGCCATTAACATTGCGGGCAGCTCTTCCAATTGTCTGGATAAGTGATGTTGAAGAGCGCAGGAAACCAATTTTATCTGCATCCATTATGGCAATCAAAGAAACCTCTGGTAAATCAAGTCCTTCCCTTAAAAGGTTTATCCCTACAACCACATCGCTAATCCCTGAACGGAGATCTTTAAGGATTTCGACTCTTTCTATTGTTTCAATTTCTGAATGAAGATATCTTACCTTAAGACCTGCTTCTGCAAAATATTCTGTAAGATCTTCTGCCATTTTTTTTGTAAGAGTTGTAATAAGTGTCCTTTCATTATTTTTGATTCTAAGATTTATTTCACCAAAAAGATCTTCTATTTGTCCTTTAGTGGGTTTTACTATAACTTCAGGATCTACAAGCCCTGTTGGCCTTATTATCTGTTCAACTATTTTTTTTGATCTCTCTTTTTCCTCTTTTCCCGGAGTTGCAGAAACAAAAACAAAAGTATTGATTATTGAATTAAACTCATTGTAAAAAAGGG
>WRCW01000005.1 GCA_009783755.1 Spirochaetaceae bacterium | reverse complement strand
TTTTAACTCTTCTTGGTGATTCCGGGCTTATTATCGACTGCGCAGAAAATGGAAATGAAGCGTTGGCAATGGTTGCGGCTGCGCAGGAAAAATATGATATTGTGTTAATGGATGTTCAGATGCCTCAGATGGATGGGCTTGAAGCAACACGACTGATACGTGAAATGGAAAAAAAACAAAATTCCGGTTCCGAATCAAAACTTTCCAAAAGAATGCCCATAATCGCAATGACCGGAAATGTCTTTAAAGATGATATAGCGGCATGCATCGCTGCTGGCATGGATGATCATCTAGGTAAACCGATAGATATTGATAAAGTTATGGAGAAACTGCAGAAATATTTAGCTTAACCTTTTAACAAGGGAAGGTTGCGGAAAATAGGAATTTTTCCGATTAGGAATTGGGGCAAGACAATGCGTCAATTTTCCGTTATTTACAGAAATAGAGTTTCGTTATGATATTTCAGGTTTTACACAAAAAAGTTACAATCTCTCGGTAATAGCTTATTTTTTAAAAATAAAACCCACAGCCGCAAGCACTAGAAAAACAGGAAGTAAAAAAACTATACCGCTTCCAATAGAAAGAGGAAGATAGATTTTTATTGCAGAAATTATCTCTTCGCCGCGATACAGAACCTCAATTAAAACACCTCCCAGAATTATGACAAAAATTGAAATTATTATTATCTTAATATGACCAGACACAAATTTAGATACACCATCCATTGCTGAATATAAAGCTACTTCTTTCTGAACTCTTTTTCTCTTTTCCATTACCTCGTATTCGACAATCCATTCTCTTGCAAGTTCTGAATCAATTGACATATTTTTTGCCACCATTCCATCAAGAAAAAACCTTGCAGTTGCTTCCGCCATGCGGTTAGTTCGCTTTAATTTTATAACCACAAAAACAACAGTAAATATAAAAACCACAGATCCTGCAATCAGGTGCGCGATATAGCCTGCCCCTGCCATAAGATAGGAAACACCCCTTATCACCCAGTCATTAAGATCTGCACCCATAGATAAAACAAGCCTTACAACAGAAATATTAACAGCTATGCTAATAATCACAAATATCAACAGAAGTGTAGGAAGTGTAGGAAAGTCCATTATTTCTTTTCTGAGAAGGGCTATTCTTAAAATCATAATTGCAAAAAGCAGATTCATTACTATAAAAATATCAACTACTATCCCATGGAAAGGTAAAAAAAGCGCTATTAATAAAAATACAATCTCCCCCCCAACTAGTACTATGTCTTTGCTCATAAATACGCCTCTCCTTAGTCCCATATCGTCTGAAAATATTTGCTGAATAAATACAAGCCATATTCCTGATCCTCAGATATATATTTTTCCAACTCGTAGTTGCAGTAGGAAACTTTATAGGTGTAACCATCGGTCTTAACACGCTCGCACCTATTAGTGCTTGACCCATCATCGTTCTCTATCTCGTGATCCCAACTCTCCATTTTATTACACTCGTTAGTCTCATCATGGGGATCCATACCATAATGCTTTATATACCACTCATGCGCCCTCTTGGAACCGTAATGGCGGTCAACCTCAACTATATACTCAAAGGAGATTATCATTGTGTCTAGAACAATCTCCCATGCATCGGGACCTCCGCCCTCCCACTCTCCACTCTCGATACGCTTATTATATTCTTCCATGGACATACTGGAATCCTCATATTCGACGAAACTTACCGGATAGCCATGCCTGTTCATTCTCTTGTACGCCCTGAGTCGTCTAAGGATATCCTTCGCAATATAGGACCCGCAATTCCAATTTTCAAAATCATTGAGATGGTCTTTCCTGAAAATCTTCTGAAGGAACATCCTCACCTTAAAAACAGGAGTCCATCCACGAAATGTGCAATATAAAGAGTTCAAGAAAAGACTAAGAGAGGAATTCAGTTTCTCCTTCCTCCACCACTCATATTTATTACAAAAATCATTAAGCCATCCCATTAATCCTGTCTCCCTGATTAGCCCCAGCTACCCCTTAATCACACCTAGAGGTTTTAATTCCAGCACTACTTTAACCAAATCCTGTTCCTCAGCTAAAACATCTTTTATATTTTTATAGGCGCCATCTGCTTCTTCTAAATCGTTTTTATTGCGCAGACCATGCACTACACCCAGTTTTTCCATTTTCGCTATTTCTTCTGCCAGATCCAAAGTTTCCATTGCTTTTGCTCTGCCAAATTTCCTTCCTGCGCCATGCGAACAAGACATGTATGAATTAGGCTCGCCTAAACCTTTTACCAAATAAGACGAGGTACCCATTGAACCTGGTATAATACCCAACTCATCCAACTTGGCAGATGTCGCCCCTTTACGATGCACAACTACCTCTTCGCCAAAATGGGTTTCTTTTGCCGCGTAATTATGATGAATAAAATGCTCATCCAGAAAATCAAGCCCTTTGTCGCGTAAAACACTTCTCAAGATTTCTTTGGTAAATAAATGGTTAAGACGCGCATATTGTAAACTTAAAGTCATCATATCCCAGTACTCCTTTCCAGCCTGAGAGTCCAAAGCCAAACCGCTAAGCTTTAATTCATCCGGCACAGGACAGCCATGCTCTTCATTAATTTTTCTGGCAATATTATTGAATTTCCTACAAGTTTCCGCGCCAAGTCCTCTGGAACCAAAATGAGTCATTATCCAAATATTGCCTGTTTCGTTATTTTCTTTTTGTATTTCCAAAAAATGATTCCCGCCGCCCATGCTTGGCAAACATTCAAACATTTTTCTAATAATTCTTTTTAGCTCAGTGTCTTGACGCAGATACACTGTTTTGAATTGTTCCGAAGATAAATAACTTTTCAAATCCTCATTTTGTATTTCCGAAACATTTTCCAGTTTCTCAAAAAACTTAACTACTCCTTTGTCTTTTGGCGGGTACCTTGCCTCGCCCACAGGAAAAACCTTTCGAATATCGCCCATAATCTCTTTTAATAATTCTTTGCTGAAATTTTCAATTGTCGTATTTACCCGATAGGCAGAAACAGAACAGCCAATATCTGTACCAACAGCATTTGGCACAACCACATTTTTAGCAGCCAATATTCCACCAATAGGTATACCCATACCAAAATGCACATCGGGCATCAAGGCGATATGATGAAAAGCATAAGGCAAGTTTGCCAGGTTTTTAGCCTGCTCCAGGCAATTTGGTTCTACTTCTCCTGCCCAACACATAATTGGAATCTTTTCACTGGAAAATATTTGCATTTTTCCTCCTATTCATATTTATCAGACATTTTTATCTAATTTTGTAATTAATAAAATACCTCATTCACCCTATCATATATTGCTATACTGAAAAAATATTTATTTTTTAAAAACTTTAAAAATCTTTCTCACTCTATCACTATATGACATGGCAGAAGAGATATATTAACACTTAAGTTAATATAAGCCATGAGAGAAAGGAAGATTTTACAGCCTAATTTTTGGGCTCATTCGGAGATAACTGTATGGGAATAACTCTACTTGCACTTTTCTTTATAAAAACCTTTATTCCTTATTTTTTCAAAAAACTCCGAATGATCATAGTCATCAGCAATTTGAATTAACTCTTTTTGACATTTTTTTACAAAATCTTTTATTTGTTCTATTTCAAAATTACTTAAATCTATTTTTACATTTTTTACCAATATTTGAGGCTCATTTTCAATACTCATTGGTATAATCTTATTAAAATCTCTATAATAATTATTATTAATTTGAAACAAAATTATTTGTTTATTACCAATGTTAGTCCATAATCCACCATCATCTATAAGAACATTTGCGGGAAGATTTGTCCATTTTTTCATTAAAGAAAGAACCATAAATCCAAATTCATTTTTTGGGTTCCTGTAATATTTGATGAACCTATTTATCCATTTTTTCATGATTCTTTTTTTTACTTTATTATTTATTTTACAGTTTATAAATGCATTTGCTATTTTCATGTTAACCTCATTTTTTTATATTTTTCCGGCACATATTTAATAGCACTGCTATAACTATTTTGTATTATTGCAATAAAACAGATCTCTATGGTTTTTAGTTTATCCGGAACATGCAAAAAGGACTCTCCATTATTATTCACAGCGATATAACAATGTTTCTCTGTTTTTAGCGGTTTTGGCACATATTCAAGTTCTCTGGCATTCTGTTCTACGGCAATGTGACAGAGCTTTTCCGTCTTTAGTTCTTCTGGTATATACTTAAGTGCTCTATCCCCATCTTTTTTCACAGACTCAAGAGCTTCTTCTTCTGTTGTGATATTCATAATCCTTCCTTCTGGCAGGCGTTTTTTCTCATATTTTTAATAAAATACCTCATTCACCCTATCATATATTGCTATACTGAAAAAATAATTATTTTTTAAATAACTTTAAAAATCTTTCTCACTCTATCACTATATGACATTGTGATAGTGCTATACATAAAGCACGAATAAATCAGGAAAAGCTGCTAATGAAAAAAAGGAGCAAAAAAATGACAAACATACAGGAACAGAATAAAGTTATCAATGAAGCAGAAAGTCTTATAAATATATGCCATGATAGGCATTTAAGTATTTTAGATCTTTCTGACATTGAACTTACAGCAATTCCAGAAGAGGTAAAAAAATTAAAATATCTTGAAGTTCTGAAGTTAAGCGAAAATTCAATCTCAGAATTACCGGACTTTTTATGCTCACTTGATAAGCTTGAGTATATTGATCTTAGTTACAATAAGCTTTCAATTCTGCCACAATCAATAAGCAGGCTGACTTGTCTAAAAAAATTAAATTTCAAGTGTAACAATTTAAGGGAAATTCCAGAATCTATTGGAGAACTTAACTCTCTACGTTCTCTTGATATCAGCTATAATCAGCTTTCTGAATTGCCGGAAACAATCAATAACCTTCCCAATCTTGAGAATTGTATTATTAAAGGAAATAATATATCGAGACTTTCAGAAAAAATCATTGCTCTGACAACGAAGCAAAAAGAATTAAATCTTCTGGGACATGTAGAGCAAATTGTTAAATTAACAGAAAAAAACGATCTTTCTGAGAATTCTATTTTAAGTGCTATGACGCATATAAAACATATCACTCAAAAATTGAATATTTCTCAGATCCAGGCTGTTTTATTTTCCCATATTGTTTCAGAATTTGAAACCACTCCGGTAGAGTTGCGAGAAATCGCCAGATCTCTTGATTGCAGTAAACTAAAACTTATGCAGTATATGAGCGATTTTGAAGAACTTGAACAAAAAAAACTTATTCGGATTTCCCCCAAATCTAACCGAAGGAGATTTGGTTTCTCTGCAAGCGATGTAGCTTCATATAGCATTCCTAAAGAAGTAATGGTTTCCCTGATGAAGAACGAAGAATACAAACCTGTTAGTCAGTCAAATTTGTCGAATACTGAACTGTTTGTGAGAATGCATTCATTATTTGAAGAGTGCTGCCAAGACAGGATATCTTATAATGAACTTTCAACAAGAATCAACGAACTGCTAAAAGAGAATATGCATCTTATCTTTGTAAAAAAAATCTTTGGATATGAACTTTCCCAAGAAGATTTTTTACTTCTGCTACGTTTCTGCCATTTATATATTAACTGTGATCGTGATGAATTAGATTTCAATACAATATCAGCCATATATGAGCAAGATTCTGACTTTGGGATAAGTAGACGACAATTTAAATTAGGTGAACATATTCTTATGATTCGTGGGTTTGTTGAATTTGCCAACAGCAATGGATTTGGAAACCGGGAATTATTCAAGCTAACGACTAACATAAAAAATGATCTGTTATCAGAATTAAAAATAAAATCTTCACGCAATCATAAAGATATAATCCGAGCCTCGACAATTCATACTAAAGAATTATTTTACAACGCAAAAGAGAGAACTCAGGTAGAGCAGTTGATATCTCTCCTTAACGATAGTGCGTATAAAGAAATAAAAACACGGCTTTCAGATTCCGGAATGAGAACAGGTTTTGCATGCCTTTTCTCCGGGCAAGCAGGTACAGGAAAAACCGAAACAGTTTATCAGATTGCCAAACAAACAGGCAGAGATATCTTAGCTGTTGATATTTCTGAAACAAAAAGCATGTGGTTTGGAGAGAGTGAAAAGAAAATAAAAGAAATTTTCACCCGCTATCGTGACTATGTTGAAGAAGCAGAAATAACTCCAATTTTACTATTTAACGAAGCAGATGCTGTTTTCGGTAAACGAAAAGATATTTCAAGATCCAATCTTGCTCAAACCGAGAACGCCATACAGAATATTATCCTTCAGGAAATGGAAAACCTTAATGGAATTCTCATTGCCACTACCAATATGACAATGAATTTTGACAAAGCATTTGAGCGTCGTTTTCTTTATAAGATCGAATTTGGGAAACCGGACATTGAGTCAAAAAAAATGATATGGAAAAGCCAGCTTCCTGCTCTCGCAGACAATGATGCTATTCAACTGGCAAAACAGTTTGATTTTTCTGGCGGTCAGATAGAAAATATCTCTCGTAAAAGTATGGTTTCCTTTATCCTGCGTGGAGCAGTTCCTTGCTTGTCCGATCTAAAAACCTTTTGCGAAGAAGAACTGCTGGAAAAGCCTGAAACAAGAATAGGCTTTCTAACATGAAAGAAGTAGAAGCATGAAGGAAACAAAGAAGTACCGATTTATCGATAAAATAGAAAGTTTATCTAAAGAAGAGAAACTTTATGCTATTAATTTTTTTACAAAATTTCCTCAATATGAAAAATATATAGACTGGAATCGTTGCCAATCTTTAACATATAAAGATTTTGAGCAGGTGTTTAAGATAGCTGAAAACTCAAGAAGAAGCTTAAAGCACAAAACAAAAAGTGATCCACAGCTATTGTTTGAAAAATACAACTGTAAAATTATAACTCAAACAGATGATTTTTTGATAATAGTTCCTTATGACTGGGAATGTGCTGTGTTCTTTAATTCTTTTAATTGCGGTGGAGAAGGGGCGCGCTGGTGCATAGGATACAAAAAAAATCCAAAAACCTGGTATACTTATAGACTCGATAAAAATTTATTTGCCTTATTATTCTTTACTAAAAGACATCCAGTTTTTGGAAAAAAAATATTACTTCAATATGAGCCGGGAGAAAAAGATTTTATTTTTTGGAATCAGGATGACGTGCCTCTTGTAAATATTATGGATCACTATTTGCCATTATGTGATAGCCAGGAAAAAGAGAACCCACCTCTCTACAAAAATTTGCCCAGTGAATGGTATTCTCATCTACTAAATGAAAAAGAAGTGTCAAAACAACTATTTTTTGAGTTTGATATTTTTTTTGGAATCAACACAGAAGAGATCTGTGATCTCTTACCGGAAAGTAAGATATTGAAAAAAGACAAATTCTCAGAAGAGATCTGTGATTTCTTGATGGAAAGTAAAATATTGAAAAGAGATAAATTCTCATCGTCATTGCAAAATGCCTACAAAATAATAGAGCAAGAGCAAGAGCCTATTTTGCAAAGAATACATTGTAAAGAGTACTATATAAATGGGTCTGTGCTGGTAGGATACTGTAACAACCAGACCAGCGAAGCGATAATACCATCAGATATTACATCTATTGGGGATCATGCATTCGATTACTGCTATAATCTTACATCAATAGTCATTCCAGACAGTGTTACATCTATCGGAGAAAATGCATTCGAGAGCTGCGAAAACCTTACATCAATAATCATTCCAGACAGTGTTACATCTATCGGAGCAGGTTCATTCATGTTTTGCAAAAACTTTACATCAATAAATATTCCAAATAGTGTTACATCTATCGGAGCAGGTACATTCATGTTTTGCAGTAATCTTAAATCGATAAATATTCCAAATTGTGTTACATCCATCGGAGATCATGCATTCTATGATTGTGACAATCTTAGATCAATAACCATTCCAAAGAGCGTTACATCTATCGGAGCTTGGGCATTCGAGGGTTGCAGTAATCTTACATCAATAGTCATTCCAGACAGTGTTACATCTATCGGAGAAAATGCATTCGAGGGCTGCGAAAACCTTACATCAGTAACCATTCCAAGCAGTGTTGCATATATCGGAGAGGGTGCATTCATGAACTGCATAAACCTTACAACAATGTCCATTCCTAACAATGTTATCTTTATTGGAAAAGAAGCATTCAAAGGATGTATAAACCTTACATCGATAGATATCCCAAATAGTGTTACATCTATTGGAGAAAATGCATTCGAGGGCTGCGAAAACCTTACATCAGTAACCATTCCAGGTAGTGTTACATCTATTGGAGAAGGTACATTCTGGAACTGTATGAACCTTACAGCAATAAATCTTCCTGACAGCGTTACAGTTATCGAAAAAAACGCATTCTCTTTCTGTGAAAGCCTTACATCAATATCCATTCCAGGTAGTGTTACATTTATTGGAGAAGGGGCATTTAGGGACTGTATTAACCTTACATCGATAAATATCCCAAAGAGTATTACAGCTATCGGAGAAGATGTATTCAAAAGCTGCATAAATCTTAAATCAGTATATGATGAAGCTATCTTTGAGTATATAAAACCCATATTGGGAGAACCACAAAGCATACAATCTTACATTAAGACTTTTTTTCTTGATAGGAGAATTCACTCATGATATAACTATATAATATGAAACAAAGAAAAAATCTTCCAAAGATCGCGCTTCCCCGGATCTATTTTATTGATAAAGAAATTGCCTCAGGAACCTATCCCAACGCACCAACATTGGCAAAAAAGTATGAATCCAGCGTATCCAGCATAAACAGAGATATTGCCTACATGAGGGATATGATGGATGCGCCTATAGCTTATGATTTTTTTAAAAAAGGGTTCTACTATACAGAAAAAACATTTCGCCTGGCTGCTGCCTACGCTACTGCTGACGACCTGTTAGCCTTAGGCATGGCAAAAAACCTTATGGAGTTGTATCAAAATACCCCTCTCCATGCAGCTGCTTTAAATCTCCTGGAAAATATTTCTTTACCCTTAAGAGGAGACCAAAAAGCAGAGTGGTTTAATAATCGAATTGTAATTCCTAAAACCGCCTCAGCTACTGTAAACGCAGAAATATGGAATACTATTGTTTGCGGATTACGGGATAACAAGGTAATTACCTTTAGCTATCTTAGCGCAGATAAAGAAGAGTTATCAGGGAAAGGAGAAAACACTGCAAAAAAACTTAATCTACGCCGAGTCCACCCATATCAGATGCTCTTTGACCAGAGCGCCTGGTATCTCTATGCTTATGATGTAGATCGAAATGCAATGAGAATGTTCAGCATCACCAGAATTACTGATGCTACGCTTGTAGATGAGACTTTTAAAATTCGTGGTGATTTTGATTACCGCAGCCTGGAAGGGACAAGCTACTTCGGTATATATGTTAAAGAAAATAAATCCTTTAAATTTATTATAGCACTTACGGGCGATACCCGGTGGATCAAAGAACGGATATGGGCAAAAGATCAGCATATAAAAAAAATCAAAAATGGCATAGAACTCTCCTTTACCAGCAATCAGTTTGAAAAAGTGCTGCAATGGATACTCTCTCAAGGAGCTTGCGCCAAACCTCTTGCCCCAAAAACTCTGATTACTCGTTGGAAAGAAACCATACAAGCAATGTCAAAAATCGCGCGATAGATATTGGTAGTCATGAATTTATCTAAATCCCGTTACTGTAAAGGTATTCAGTGTAAAAAATTTCTCTGGTTGGATGAAAACAAGAGAGAAGTCCGCGATGACTCCATATTAAATCAACAGATTCTTGAGGCCGGCAGCAGGGTCGGCGATCTTGCCATGGGTTACTACAGCGACTATATAGAAGTACCATACAATGATGACAAATCCATTATGATTGCCGAAACCCAACAAGTACTTGATGCAAAAATTAAAACTATTTGTGAAGCCTCTTTTTCCTTCAATAAAAGTTTTTGTAGTGCTGATATACTCCGCGTTTTGGACAATGGGTTTGAAATTATTGAAGTAAAAAGTTCTACTGCAATAAAGCCAATCTATTATGATGATGTTGCGTATCAATACTATGTTCTAACTTCTTGTGGTCTAAATGTTACCAAAGTTTCTATTATGTATATCAATAAAAATTACAAGAGGCAGGATGACCTTGATCTTCACAGATTACTTAATATTCACGATTGTACAGAAAAAGCGCGTTCCATGAAAGAAGAAGTTGCTGCTAATATCGTACGCTTTAGAAAATATACTGCCAGCGAGGATGAGCCTGCTATTGATATTGGAACACATTGCAGCGATCCATATGATTGTGTGTACAGCACCTATTGCTGGCGCCACATTCCTGAAAATAGCCTCTTTACTATTCCAAACAAGGCACTACGTTTTGATAAAAAAATTGATCTCTATAGACGAGGTATTGTCAGATTTGAACAACTTCTTGATAGCAACGAAAAATTCAGCACTGCTGCTCTGCTCCAGGTAGTAACACATGTTTATAACCGTCCCCCAACTATCGATAAAGAGGCACTCTGCTCTTTTCTTGAAACTTTAAGCTGGCCGCTTTACTTTCTTGACTTTGAGACTTTTGGGGAAGCTATCCCTCCTTATAAAGGTTTGCGCCCATATATGCAGGTACCTTTTCAGTATTCACTGCATATACAGAAATCACCTGGAGCAGTACCGGAGCATCGGGAATTTCTTGCAGAAGAAGGGAGAGACCCCCGCCGCTCTCTGGCTGAATGTCTCTGCGCCGATATACCTGAAAACATCTGTGTTCTTACATATAACATGGGTTTTGAAAAAGGGCGAATAAAAGAACTTACTGATTTTTTGAAGAAGTCTTATCCAAATTTAGCATCTCATTTAATGAACATACACAACAACATCAAAGACCTTATGAAACCTTTTCGATCTCGTGCATACTACTCAAAAGAACTTGAAGGCTCTTATTCCATTAAGAAAGTACTCCCTGCTCTTTGTCCGAATGATCCTGAACTTGACTACAATGCACTTGACCTTGTTCATAATGGGATAGAAGCCCAGATCGCCTATGCGCAACTATATAATGCAAGCCCAGAGGAGAAGCAACGGATAAGAGCTGCCCTCCTTGCCTACTGTTGCCTGGATACGCTTGCCATGGTTAAGATTCTGGAAAAGCTGCAGAAAATTTGCGGCTAAAAAACAAATTAATTTCCTTTATTCTTAGGTTTTTTAAAGCAATAAAAGATTATCAGCCTTCTCCTTTGTTTACTTTAATCTCCTCAAGATCTTCCTTACTCTTTTTATTTTTTGAACCATGTGCTGGAACTTTAAGACCAAAATCCCTTGCTACCTTTTTCAAAACCTTATCAGACATTTTACTTAACTGCTCCTCAATTGCTGCCTCAATCTTCTCTGTTTCACTAATATCATAAACTGGCATACTAAACTCCTAACTTTAATATACATCCTCACACTATCATATAGTGCTATAGTAAGAATTTTTTAATTTTCTCTTTTATTTTTCACCATAGCAGTATATGACACACTGATTTTAGTAGAATAGATCATCATATTCTACAGATAAAGATAAAAGGAGACCTGCATGGTAATCACAAGCGAAAAGAAGGCCCTCTCTGCAATAAAAAAAGGCTTTTGGGCGTTTTTGTTTATACCAGAAGAACTCAAATCTGCAGAAATATGCCGTATTGCTGTGGAAAAGGACTATAGAGCACTTATGTTTGTACCAAAAAAACTTATGACAACAGAACTTTGTCATATTGCTGCAAAAAAAGATGGAAATGCTCTTAAACTTATACCAAAAGAACTCTTAACAGAGGAGATATACTGTGCTGCTTTGTTAGAAAACATCAAGGCTCTTAAGTTTTTGCCATGGGAACTCAATAGTGAAGAACTATATGGAATATACCTCTCTGCTATGGAGAAAGATTATTGGACGATTTTAGATGTTCCTGAAGAATTCAGGAGAGAAGAACTATGCCGTATTGCTATTGAAAAAGATGGCAGTATGCTTGAGCTTGTGCCGGAAAAGTTTAAAACAAAAGAACTGTGCCACATTGCTGTGAAAAATGATGGATGGGCGCTTTTGCATGTTCCAGAAAAGTTTAAGACAGAAGAGCTATGCCTTATGGCTGTGAAAAATGATGGCAGCGCGCTTAATTTTGTACCTGAAGAACTAAAAACTTTTAAACTCTGCCGTATAGCTGTAAAGAAGTATGGTTTAGGTCTGGGAGATGTACCTGAAAAATTCAGGACAAAGGAACTTTGCTACATTGCAGTGATGCAGAATGGTTATGCGATCCGGTATGTGCCAGAAGAACTAAAGAGCTTACAGCTGTGCTGTTTTGCTGTGGCGTACCATGAAAAGTCAGATGAGTTTGTACCTGAAGAGATAAAGAGTATGGAACTTTACAGCATTGCAGCAGGGAAAAATCCGCAAAGGAATATTGGCATAATTTAAGTTAAGGAGTGTAATTATGGAAAAAGACAAAGAAGAGGATATCATTGATGATGTTTTTAAATGTGATATTCTAAGCCAAAATGAAATCGATCAGTTGCTTACAGCCTTTTCCACTCCTTCCGAGGAAGGCGAAGAAGATGCCTATAATTCATTTTATAAAAATGTGCGTAAAATAAAAATTTATGATTTCAAAAGACTGGATAAGTTTTCCAAAGAACAAATACGGTCAATTACCATGATCCATGAAACTTTTGTCCGAAAAGCAACAGAGTATCTTTCCAGGCAATTCAGAAAAGATGTTCATTGTCATGTTGCCTCTGTTGACCAGTTGTCATACGAGGAATTCATCTGTTCTATTCCAATACCTACATTGCTTGGAATAATAAACATGGAAGAGACAGGTGGAACTGCCTGCATTGAAATTGATCCTTCGGTATATTCTGCCATGTTGAATAAAATATTTGGCGGCCCAGGTGATATTAATGGTTTCGTACACAGGAAAGATATAACCTTGACTGCGCTTGAAAATTTTACAATGCAAAAACCAGTTATTGGACTACTGGAATGTTTTCGCTCAGCATGGGAGCCATTTGCTGTTATAAAACCAAAACTAAGCCATATTGAAACAAACCCGACATTTGTGCAACTCGTCCCGCCAAATGAAATGGTTATCCTCATAGATATTGAAATTGAATTTTGTGGTGTTGAAGGAATGATAAACATTTGCATTCCATATCTATCACTAGAAAGTATCCTGGATGAACTCACAAGAAAAAACTGGTACTCAACTGGAGGTACTTCAAAACAACGCCAGCGTATAAATCCTGAATCTTTGCGTAATGTTAAAATGAGCGCTAATGCAATACTTTTTGAAAAAGAAATACTCTATAGCGAATTATCAGAGTGGAAGCCCGGGACAATAATCTATCCCTATGAAAATTTAGATCCAAACCAATACACACTCTGCATTGATGGAATACAATTATTTACAGCAAGGATACTTAAAACAAATCCTGTATTTAACAAAAAAATAATTATCGAAAAACAATGCGATTTTAAGGAGGTCGGCATAATGAAAAAGAATGTAAACTACGCAACAGCAAAGAACAGGGAAGAAGCCATGGGACAAATGAAAATCCAATGTATTGTTGAACTTGGAAGAACAGAGTTGACCATGGAAGAATTATTAAGTATGTCCGAAGGGAGAATCCTCACACTGGAAAAATTGGCAGGTGAACCAATAGATATTTTTGCCAATAATGTACTTGTTGCTCATGGCGAGGTTGTTGTAATAGATGAAAATTTAGGAGTAAGAGTCACAAACTGTGTAATGGGAAAGACTTCGGAAAGCAATCCTATTAAACAGCAAGACGAATCTTCCGGGGAAAACCCGGATGAAGATCCTTTTTATCTGGGACCGCTATGCACTATAAGGTAAGCAGAAGATGGAGATAAAAATGATTAATATTTTTTCCAAAAATAAAAAACACTATCCTTTTGAGGAGATGTATCAAAAACTTAGTCCTAAAGACTTTTATGCGATTTTTCGCAATGAGGCTTATCAAACCATAACATTTTTGCTTTCATTTTCCAGGTCAAAGCAATATGTAAAAAAAGCTCTTAAGCTATGGAAAGATGTGGAGGTGGAACAAGTATATCAGGATTATGTAAAAAAGCCCAAAGATGAAAAACCAGATGCCGAGTTTGTTAAAAGTATAGAGGAATATCTTTCTATAAAAATAAAGGAAGTTTGAAATAAAATGTGTTTTGTTATTTAAAAACTATATGGGTAAGGAGAATAGTATGGATAAATTTTTTGAGGATTTACCAGAAGAAGAACAACAAAAACTAATAGAAGAGCATAAAGCTATGTGGGACAATATTATTTTAAAGGATCTTAAAGATAATCTTGCAAAAAAGATAAAAAGTGATGATATAAAGTCAAATACAGATTCAAGGATTGAAACAATAATTAAAGATGGTGTAGAAACCATTATGGATACTGAACCTGGATTATTACCAATAAAGGATATGTTGATAGATGAGTTAAGAAAAGCTATTACATCACCGGAAGAGTATTTAAAATCTGAAGAGACAAAGCTTGAAGTTTTTGAAGTGCCAGATGCTAATGCGTATTGGATAAGTCCTGGTGGTCAGTTATTTGAAGTGGAAAAGAATCATATTGATGAAATAATAAAAAGTCCTAAATCTTTTGGACTTACTAAAGAATATGTTGATGCTATGTATAAAAAGTATAATGAGCCCATGGGTTTCGAGGGTAAAGCAAGGCATGAAATAATGGAAGCCCTTATCAGGGGGGGATGGATCAGAATAAGATATTATGTTGAAGAAGCTTTTTATGTAATTGAGTTAAATAAACTTACTAAAAAAGTAAAAGATTATTTATGGGCCTGGGCTAATGGCGTTGTTAAAGCAAATAGTAAAAGAAAGTTTTCAGATGTTAAAATTACAGAATTTGCTATGGGTAATATTTCACATAGGCGTGATATTGATAAGATAACTAAGGATGAGTTATATAACAGCAAAGAGAAGAAAGCGGTACGTGAAAAATTAGTTGTTCTTGAATCTGTATATGATGTGCTATCTATTCACCAGTATCAAAAGTTAGAGAATTCAGAAAAATAACTTCATAAAGACAATATTTTTTCTCCTTTAAATATTTTGTGACAGAGATAAAATTAGTATAAAACTATGCATTATTTTTATCACCATAGCATTATATGACATAGTGAAAGGGATATATTTAAAGCAAATAAATGAGAGGAGCATTAAAAATGCATATATTAACAGATGGGAACAATACAGTTTCTTTTAAAACAAAAAAAATAGCAGAAAAATATAAAAATCATGCTAAACGTATGGGGATTCAGGTTTACTATACAAATAAAACTCTTGAAAAAAATAATATGAATTTTGAACTTGATGGAGAAAGTCTTGAGCTTGTCAATTGCTGTAAAAGCGATCTATCTTTAGCTATTCCCGATAAAATCTTTGGATTAGCAGTAACCTCCATTAGGCATATGGCACTCAACGATTGTATGAATTTAAGAGAAATTATAATTCCCCCATCTGTAACATGCATTAAGCATTATGCTTTCCGGTATTGCATAAATTTAGAAAAGATTACGATTCCATCTTCAGTAACACACATTGGCGATTTTGCATTCGACCATTGCTATAAATTGGCAAATATAATAGTAGATCCGCAAAATCCAAATTATACAAGCATTGATGGAGTGCTTTTTGATAAAGAGGAAAAAAATATCATAGCATATTCGAGTAATAAAAAAGCAAAAACATATATCATACCTTCATCAGTAACAGCCTTTGATGACTCAGCATTTGATGGTTGTAAGAATTTAACAGAGCTTACAATACCGGCATCTGTATTTGCCCTTGGAAGTCCGGCATTTTGGAAAGGCAACAATTTACAAAAAATCATACTTTCACGACGCATAATGCATTTTGATGATATTCCAAAAGAAAAAATCATCTATAGTGATTAAAATTATATTTATTTTAAGGAACAATAAAATGGAAATTACAACAAAAAAAGAAGCGCTTGCAGCAGTGAAAAAGGGTGGTTGGATGCTTGACATTGTACCGGATGAACTTAAGACAGAAGAAATATGCCGCATTGCTGTGGAGGATGATGGCCATGTTCTTATGTATGTTCCTGAAAAATTCAAAACAAAGAAAATATGCCGTATTGCTGTGGAAGATTATTGCGTTGCACTTATAGATGTACCGGAAAAACTAAAAACAGAAAATCTCTGCCTCATTGCTGTACAACAGGGGGGCTGGACACTAAAATATGTACCGGAAAAATATAAGACAGAAGAAATATGCCATACTGCTGTACATCGAAATGGTGATGCGCTTAAATTTGTTCCAAAAAAATTCATAACAGAAAAACTGTGTCATATTGCTGTGGAGAAAAATGGCTGGGTGCTTAAATTTGTTCCAATAAATTTCATAACAAAAGAGCTCTGCCACATTGCTGTAGAAAATGATGGCAGAGCAATTCAGTTTGTACCTGAAGCTCTTAAGACAAAAGAACTATATCAAATCGCTGTGAAAAAGAGTGGCAACTCGTTTGCATATATTCCAAAAAAAGCCAAAACAGAAGAGCTCTACCGAATAGCTATAGAAAATAATGGCACAGCGCTTATGTTTGTACAAAAAAAACTAAAAACATTGGAATTATGCCATATTGCTGTAAAGAAAGATGGCAAAGCACTTCAATTTGTACCAAAAGAACTCAAGAGCGAAAAACTCTGTTTAATTGCTGTAAAGAAAAAAGGTGGGGCGCTCAGGTTTGTACCAAAAGAACTTAAGACAAAAAAACTCTGCTTAATCGCTATAAAGAATGATGCCGCAGTACTCCAGCCTGCGCTTAAGTTTGTGCCAAAAAAATTTATAACAGAAGAACTATGCCACATAGCTGTAGAGAAGAACGGATGGGCATTTAAATGTGTACCTGAAAAATTAAAGACAGAGAAACTGTGCTTTATTGCTGTGGGAAAATATCACTTAGCGCTTGAGGATGTACCGGAAAAACTAAAAACCGCAGAGCTTTGTAAAATAGCAACAGAAAAAGATCCCCGTGCTTTTCTACTTGTACCAACAGTTTTAAAAACAGCGGAACTCTGTCGTATTGCTGTGGAGAAAAATGGCAACGCGCTTAAAGCTGTACCGGAAGAACTAAAAAGCACAGAATTATGTAAGATCGCTATAGAAAAAGACGGCGACGCGCTTAGGTTTTTACCTGAAAAATTAAAGACAAAAAAACTCTACAGTATTGCTGTAAAGAAAGATGGCAAAGCACTTCAATTTGTACCAAAAAAACTCAAGAGCGAAAAACTCTGTTTAATTGCTGTAAAGCAGAACGGTGAAGCTCTTTTATATGTTCCTGATAAATTCAAAACAGAAAAACTCTGCTTGATTGCCGTAAAGCAAAACAAGTGGGCTATCAGGCATATGCCTATAAAACTAAAAGAAAAAATTAAAAAACTGCCAAAAGCAGAATAAAAATACTCTAGCAGATCAATTATTACGACCACAACTGCAAATTGCAGCATGGCATTTCTATTCTTCCCTGGAGCAAGCTTCTTTTAAAAAGCTGCGGACATCGTCGTCAAAGTAGCACATTAAATGTTCCTCCAGTATGCGCGGGTTATCATAGGACTGAATGGAGAGGACTGCTGCTTTTTTCACCTGCCCCATTTTCTTTTTCCATGGACAGCGTTCCCGCTTAATCATTGCATCCAGTACTGCTTCGATATAACGTGGGCTTAAATCATCTATTATAAGAGAAAGCCCATATTCAAAAATATCTCCCTCAGCGTACCCTTCACTGCTCCGTTCATCTTCCAGTGCCGGTATCCCTTCTCTTCTGGCTTTCTCAGATATACTAACAGCTCGCTCGATAAAAGCCACCTCTTCCCGTTCCGGTGGGAGTTCATGATGAAGATCTTCGAGATCATCAAGCGCATTAAGATTTCCTTTCAAATAATCATTGCACAATGGAGTTACTTTATTGCCATCAATATCAACACGTTGATTAAGTCGTAAAATAAGTTCTTCCGGGATCTCTCCTATCTGAATACTTAAGAGTGCTTCCATCTGCACCTGTCTAAGTTTATTTTTCAGAAAGTCATGTTCTCGTTCAAGCTTGCATGTAAGCATTTTTCGTACAAGCTCAGGATCTGTTCCATCAACGACTAATCTTAATCCAATGTTAAAAAAATCATTTGAATTATTCAAATATTCTTCCAGTGCCAATAGACCTTCTCTCCTCGCCATACAGGAATAATAATAAGCATCACGAATAAACTCATAATAGGCGTGAATGAATTCATCAAAATTCATTTCGTGATGAGGTAGTATTTTTATTTTATGTTTTGGGTTGGGATAAATATTTATATCTTTATTTTGTAAAAGCTCAGGAGGAATTTCTGCATCTAGTCCTGACATCGAAATAGTTAGATCTGATAGGCTTCCAAGGAAAGAAGGAATCTCCTGTATGCCGGTATAGCGTATAGCAAGTTCTCTAAGGGATTTAAGGTTTGCCATGCTTTTTGGTAATTCTTTTATAGCAGACCAACAAACAGACATTCTCCTAAGTGATAAAAGATTGCCAATGGCATCAGGAAGTTTTTCCATTGATTTGTTAGAAATTAATCCAAGATTTACAAGGTTTGTGAGGCTGCCAATATTTTCCGGCAAGTATATAATATTAGTATAGTTTATAGTAAGTTCTAAAAGGTTTGTAAGATTGCGAATACTTTCCGGCAGAACTTTAATAGGTATGTCTATATGCAACTCTTCAAGAGTTGTAAGGTTTCCAATACTTTCCGGAAGCGACATTATTCTCCTCGATGAAATCTCCAAGTATTTCAAGTGCTTAAGATTTGTTATACTGTCCGGAAGAGAGGTAATTTCCATTAATCTCAAAGATAATAATTTCAGATTGCTCAGATTCCCTAGGCTCTCCGGTAAACTAATAATGCTTTTATTTTCAAACCAATAATCACCCAGGCAAAGGTCTGTTAATGATGTTAAGCTAAATATCCATTCCGGTAACCCTGAATATGGTGTAGAAAAAGAAAGCTTTTTCAAGTTTCTACATTCCCCAATTGGTTTTGAAAGCGATACCTGCGGCATGTTGCGAGGAGGTATCCCATGTTTCGAGGTGCCCCTATAATTAATATCAAGATCTTCAAGTGTATTTAAGCTGAATAGCAGTTCAGCGCCATAAAGGATCGCTCCATTAATTACAAGAGAAGTAATTGCAGAAAGCTCTTTTTCATGGCCTTTGAATAAATCAAATGCATTTTTTATTGTCTCCTCAAAATCAGAAATTGGCTTTTCTTTGCAATCCCAATTATATAAATCAAGATGACCTGTTTGTATTGCTTTTTCAATCCGATGAACGACGTTATCTTTCGTCAATATTCTACTGCTATCTTGTGCATGAGCTTTGTATCCTCTCGTCGGGAGTTTTAGATTATCGGGCAAAACAATTTCTCCTTTTGTCGCAAGCCCCACTATAGTATGATAGACAATTCCTCCTCTTCTCTCGTTAATGGTATCTTGAGATATATAATCCTGTTCAGCTTCTTTCACCATCTTTTTTAATCTTTCTATTATACGAGGTGAGATATTTTTATATATCTTTTCTAATATCGTTTCCTCAGCTCCAATAAGAGCATCTCGCAGATATTCAATATTTGTTTCCCGCAGAATCCTCCATATAGCACGATCATCAAGATGAATAATATCCTCAAATGTAAAAACTTTTTTCTCCACATTGACTCTCCTTACTGTTTAGCCAAACTCATATTTTATAAAACCATTGGTTTATCAACTTCGACTACTTTACTATTTTCCAAATCCAATAATGCATATCCAGTATGAGGATATGTTAAATTTTCGATTTCTATTTTTAATAATCCATTATTAAAACTGATTTTTTTTATAACAGATATTTCATCTTTCCAATTTCTGTCAAATAAAATACCCTTGTAAAAAAAACCTTTATAAAAATATTCAGATAAGTCGATTTCAGTTTTAATAATATTAAATTTTTTTTCTCTATATTGTTGTGCTATATCATCCAGTCCAACATGCAACAATTCATCGAATGCATTGTCGAGATTTTTCATAATTTTTAAGCTTTTACTTCTTGTGCATTTATGCTTGTATTTTAATCCATATATTTTATTTTTTTGGATTATAAAGTAATGTGGCTCAAAATAATCTCCTGCGTACCCTATCCATATAACCTTATTAGCGTAATACATTATTTTATAAATATGTTTATATTTAGAAAGTTCATACCCCCATTTGTTAAGCCATATAAATTCAGCAAAATAACATTTTATATTTTCAATGTTTGGAGTCTCACTTAAAAGAGATATTTCTTTTATTTCCCAGCCAGAGTCTTGAGTTAATACGAATGTAGCGTTTAATTTTATATGTTCATATAATTCATCAGGATTTATATCTTTAAGTTCATAAGCATTTAATATTTTTTTTAATATTGATTTACCAACACCACTTGAGCAAATACCATCTGTAACTAAATGCTCTTCTTTTAAGTATTCGATAAAGTTATTGTAATCACCCACTATCATTTCTTTATGCTTTCTTTTAAAGTGAGAGATGATCCAATTTTTTAATCGTTCTTCAGACATATTTAAAATATGTTTATTTATAACCTCTCGCGTTATCACAACTTATCTCCATAAAATACCAGGAAACATTTTTCTATTCTTCCCGTGCCTGATCCGCTTTTAAAATCCTTAAAACATTGTCATCAAAGTAACACAATAATTTTTCCTCAACCATTCTTGGAATATCCCCTGCCAGAATAGCCATGACTGCTGTTTTTTTCACCTGCCCCATTTTCTTTTTCCATGGGTTATGTTCCCGCTCAATCATGGCGTTAAGTTGGCTTTCGATATGATGCGCCCCTAAATAATCATCAATCACAAGAGGAATCCCATATTCAAATATGTCATTATTATCATATCCTTCTCTGTTCCATTCTGCTTCCAGCGCCAAAAGCCCATTGTCCCAGGCAATCTTGTGTATCTTAGTTGCCCGCTTGATAAACGCAACCTCTTCCCTCTCTTTTGGAAGTTCATGGCGAATATCTTCAAGGTCTTCAAAAGCATTCTGTTTTCCTTGCCAGTAATCTTTACACAAAAGGGTAACTTTATTCCCATCAATATCAACAAGATTATTTAGGTACAAAATAAGTTCTATTGTATCATCGCCCCTCTGGATTCCCAGAATTCCTTCCATCTGTATCTTTCTTAATTTCTTTTTTAAAAAGCAGTTTTCATGCTCAATCTTACAAGACAAAATATGACGAATATTTTCCGGATCTGTTCCATCAATTACCAACATCATACCTACTCCAAAAAAATCATTTTTTTCATATAAATCTCTAAAAAAATCTTCTAATTCCATAAGCCCCATTCTTCTTGCCATTGGATTAACATAATATATATCCTGAATAAACATATAATATGCACGAATAAACTCATCTAAATTCAGGTCATGAGGAGGAAGTGTTTCTATTTTATATTCGCGGTTGAAGGTTATATTTTTATTCTGCGGAAGCGCAGGAGGTATTTTTGCATCAAGTCCATACATACAAATGCTTAGTCCATACAGATTTTCAAGAAAAAGAGGCAGCTCGCGTATGCAGGTATCCCTTATGTCAAGTTTCCTAAGCGATATAAGTTTTGCAATGCTTTCAGGAAGGTGCGTAATAAGTGTATTACTTATATCGAGTTTTAAAAGTTTTGTAAGAGACCCAATACTCTCCGGTAGGTTTGCAACAGAGGTTCCGCTTATATCAAGCCTTTTAAGCTCTGTAAGTTTTCCAATATTTTCAGGAAGTGATGTTATACGGCACCTTGAAATCTCTAAATATTCCAATCGCTCAAGATTCACGATATTATCGGGAACACAGTCAATGTCCATGTAATTTAAAGATAATGTTTTCAGATTGATCAGATTACCTAACCTTTCTGATAAAGCAGTAATACTTTTCCCATCAAGATGACTACCGCCAAGAAAAAGATCTGTCAATGATGTTAAATCAAATATCCATTCAGGCAAGTCCAAATATGGCGTGGAATAAACCAAGCTTTTCAAGTTTTTACATTGTCCAATCGGTTTTAAAAGCGATGCAGGAAGCAATGTACAAGGAATCAAAATATTATCATAACTAATAACAAGATGTTCAAGCGAATTCCTGCTAAATAGCAATTCGGCGCTGTAAAGGATTTCTCCTTTTATTTTAAGAGAAGTAATAGCAGAAAGCTCTTTTTCGCGGTCTTTGAATGAATCAAATGCGCTTTTTACTACTTCCTCAAAACCGGAATAGGCATTTTTTTGGCAATACCAATTATACAAATCAAGATGCCCTGTTTGTATTGCTTCTTCAATCTGGCGAATAACGCCATCTCTCGCCGGCACTCTCCAGCCATCGGGAGAAAGAATTCTGCCTCTCCCCACAAAGCTCGTTATTATATTGCCAATCCTTTCTCTGCTCAATTCAATGGAAGATTTTAAAACATCCTGTCCGGATGTTTTAATCAACTGGTTAAGTTCTTTCGCCGACAAGTAGGACATGAACTCTAAAACCTTTGCCACTACTTGCTCCTCTGCTCCTATAAAAGCATTTTCCAGATCTTCTTCTTCTATTTCCTTTACAACTCTTCGCAAACTAAAATCATCAAGAAAAATAATATCCTCAAATGTAAAAACTTTATTTTTCTTATTATTTTTCATAAAACCATTCCTTGCTATCTCCTGATTTTTTTATTCCACTTTTCTCGATCTTATCAGCTAATTTCGGATCTTTATCTTTAAGGATTTTTATTATCTGCTTTTCAGAACCAGAATTAATAAGACTTAATATTTTGACAGCACTTTCAAGTCCACCCACAGCAGGCTCATCTTCTATTGATAAAGTTGATAACTTTTTTTCTAATTCTCTTTCAATGTCTCTGCAAGTTTCAGGACTTGTTTTCTTCATTGTTGCTATTCGCCGAATAATTTCTTCTTGTAATTCAGATGGTAATTTTTCTAATATAATTGCAGATTTATCAGGTTCCAGGTGTGAGAGAATAAGAGCAATTATTTGCGGATGTTCTTGTTGAATGAAATTTAATAAATGCATAGGTTCAACTCTACGGACAAAATCAAATGGCATAGTTTTAAGACTTAAAGTTAATCGATTAATTATATCAATTGCTTTCATCGTTCCAAATGATTTTTCAAGAAGAACACGGGCATAATCAATACCTCCGGTAAAAACATATTGGTTAGCCATAAATAATTCATAGAATTCTTTAAGAATCGTTGTTCTTTGCTCACTATTTATCTTTTCAAAGCACGCTACCTCAAATGTTATAATCTCGACTTCATTTTCCTGAAGATTCTTAAAAATCTCAACTGATAGTTTTGAACCAATTGCAATAAAAAAAGCAGCAATTTTTGAACAATCACTCTGTCCTAATAAAAAACGGATGACTCCAACTACATTATCAATATGATTTTTTATAGCAGAAGATAAAAAATCAAGGACATCAACATATCCTGATTCATCTTCGGAAGAGTTAGCAAAAGGGTTTGTTGATTTAAAAAAATTATTATAAGTAACTTGCATATTATCCAATGTTTTTTTTGTTTCAAATAGTTGTCGCGATACATCTTTTTTAAAATAAAAGAACAAAACTCCAAGTATGAGAACCATTAACATTAGCAATAATAAAGCCAATAACATTACGCTAGCAGCGCTAATCATTCTGACTCCCTTCTATTTTTTCTTCTTCTTCAACCTGGTCAAATATTATTTTGGTAATTTTCACACCAAGGTTTTTTTCTATCACAACTACTTCTCCCTTGCCAAAAAGAACACCATTTGCTTTTACATCCACTGGTTCTCCGGCTAATGTATCAAGTTCAATAATTGTTCCTTCGCCTATTGCCATGGCTTCTTTAACTGTCTTCTCTGCAGAACCAAGCTCTACAGAAATTGTTATACCTGCTTTAAGCAAACCAGTCATATTATTTATTTCCATTTTTGAATCCTCCTTTTCAAACAGTTTCTCAACATGCTTTACTACTTTAATTTGCCTGAGTAACAATTTTGTATCTTTTATTATTTCACATTGCCATATATTTCTCTCCCCGATCCTTAAAAAGCAAGAATCAGGAGCCAAAGGACGTACTGGCAATAAAATTGTTCCTTCTTTCCAGTCAGATATTTCTTTGATAGAATATTTACGCTTTAATATTTCAGCAGTTAATTTTACAGGAATTATAGTTTTAAAAATTGGCATAGCTTTAAATGGAGAATCTTTGCAACAAGCTGAGTAGCAGTATTGTTCTGAAAGTTTTCCAATGATTGGCTCCATGGTCATGTAGGGAATACACAAATTGATCCTCCCCTCCACTTCCCTGACTTTAGCTTTCATTGTTACCAGTATTGCCATTTCTGCAGAGGGCACGATTTGTGCAAATCTTGAATCTGTTTCAATTTGACAAAGTCGTGGCTTTGAATCAATTACAGAGCTCCACGCTGCCCTTAAATTCCCAAGCAAGTGGACAACAACCCCTTCCATGATAGATCTTTCAATATCAGTAAGTTCATGCTGGAATTCAGATTTTTCTCCAGCGCCTCCGGCAAGGAAATCAATTATTGAAAACGTTATTGACTGATCAATTTCCAGAATAACACTCCCCTTTAAAGGATCAAAATCAATAATGGCTAGTGTAGTTGGCATTGCTATGGATGAGATATACTCTTCATAAGTAAGCTGATTAACAGAAATAAGGTTTACATGTACCACGGTACGAAGCTGGGCAGAAAGGCTGGTTCGTGCCAGGCGGGCAAAAGTTTCATGTATTAATGAAATAGCATCAATCTGTTCTTTTGTGAATTTATTGGGCTTTTTAAAATCATAATTTCTTATATTCCGATGATCACAAACAGCTCCAAAGTCTTTTGCCCCGTTTTCAATGGTTGTCGCTGCGGGTAATTGATTTTGATTTAAAACTACAGACATTTTATCTCCATCCTCCTGCTTATTTATTCTTATTTTATCTATCCTTAATCTTATTTTCCTTATTTGTTTTAGCATTATTTTTTTTGTTTTTTGAACCATCTGCAGGAGCTAGTTTTCGAACTCTCATTTTTGCAAACGCTTCTTGTGCTAATTTTTCTTGTTCCATTAGAATAGCATCTATTCCTTTTTCACCACCAAGTTGTTCAATAATCGCTTGTGTTAACTCTTGTCCTGCCATATCCCCTAATCTTTTTTCTTTACCCATACTTTCACCCCCTATATTCTCCAGACTACTTACACCCCACAAAATATTTCACTGTTTTCCGTTCAAAAGCACTGTTCTTTATTCTTATTTTTTAAAACATACCTCTTTCACCATGTCATATAATGCTATAGTGATAAAAATTAATTTTTTGCAAAATATTCCAAAAACTTATCACCCTAGCACTATATGACATAGTAACTATTGCAAAATAAGACCAGATTTATCGAAGAGATATAATTTCCTTTATAAGGATGGATAACATGAAAATCACAACAGAAAAAGAAGCACTTGGGGCAGTAAAACAAAATGGTAAATTGCTTAAATATGTGCCAAAAAAACTCAAAACAGAGAAAATTTGTCATATCGCGGTAGCGCGGGATAGCTGGGCTTTTGAGTTTGTACCAAAAGAATTAAAAACCTACAAATTTTGTCGAGCTATTATAGAATACAATGGATGGATGCTTCAACATGTACCGGAAGAATTAAAAACCAAAGAACTCTGCCAAATCGCTGTGGAAGAATGTGGAGTGGCGCTTCAGTATGTACCGCAAAAATTAAGAACTATAAAACTTTGTCACATTGCTGTACAAAAGGATGGAAGATCAATCATCGCTGTACCCGAAGAATTTAAGACAAAAGAACTCTGCCATATTGCTGTGGAGAAAAATGGAGAAGCGCTTCAGTATGTACCCGAAAAATTTAAAAGTGAAGAACTTAGCAGAATTGCTGTGGCGCAGAATGCAGATGCACTTATGTTCGTACCAAAAGAATTCATAACTACAGAACTTTGTTATTTTGCTGTGAAACAAATGACAAGAGCGCTTGCATTTGTACCAAAAGAATTAAAAACCAAAGAGTTATGCCTTACTGCTGTGACACTGAATGGTGAGGCGCTTCTGTATGTACCGGAAGAGCTAAAAACAGCAGATCTCTGCCGTATTGCGGTAGAACAGATTAGTTGGGCATTTAAATATGTGCCAAAAAAACTCAAGACAAAGAAACTCTGTTACACTGCCATGAATCAGTTTGGCCGGGCACTTGAGTTGGTGCCAAAAGAACTTAAGACAGAAAAACTCTGTCGTATTGCTGTGGGAATTGATGGCTGGGCGCTTGAGTTTGTACCAAAGGAATTAAAGACTTCAAAATTCTGCCGTATCGCTGTAATGCAGAAAGGTAATGCTCTCAAGTGTGTGCCAAAAGAACTTAAGACTGAAAAATTATGCCGTACTGCTGTAAAGAAGTATGGCGTAGCGCTTCAGTATGTACCAAAAAAACTCAAAACCGAAAAGCTCTGCCAAATCGCTGTGGAAAATGTTGGTACAGCGCTTCAGTATGTACCGGAACATTTAAAAACAAAAGAGCTTTGCACTATCGCCATAGAAAAAGATACCATGGGTTATGCACTTCAGTATGTACCAGAAAAACTAAAAACAAAAGAACTCTGCTATATTGCTGTAAAAGGTGGTTATTCGGACTGGGCACTTTGTTATGTGCCTGAAGAATTACTAACTGAAGAACTCTGTAAAATCTCTGTAGCAAAGTATGGCGGTGCGCTTCAGTATGTACCGGAAGAACTAAAGACTGAAAAACTCTGTCATATTGCTGTGAAAAAGAGTGGTCATGCAATTAAATATGTACCAAAAATATTCAAAACCGAAAAACTCTGCCAAATCGCGGTAAAGAAGGATGGTTGGGTGCTTCAGGATATACCGGAGAAATTCAAAACTGAAAAGATTTACCAAATCGCAGTGAAGGAAAATAGCGCAGTGATTCAGTGTGTACCAAAAGCATTCAGAACAGCAAAACTCTGTCGTATTTCAGTAGAGGATGCTGGTTGGACTCTTCAGTATGTACCGGAAGAATTAAAAACCAAAGAACTTTGCCACATCGCGGTAAAAAAAGCCGGAATAGCTCTTAAGCATGTACCGGAGAAATTCAAAATAGCAGATCTCTGCCGTATCGCGGTGGAGAAGGACAGCAGAGCGATTGTCGCTGTACCCGAAGAAATCAAGGAGCAGATGAGTGATCAAGGGAAGATAAAAGTTTCTTCAGTGGCAGATAAAAGCTAAATCTTTTTCAGTATATCGCTATTTGACATACTGAAAAGTATATATTTGAAAATAAAGTATAGGGATCTTAACCAGAAAACAGCAAACCGTTTAATGGAGTGTGTAAGGAGTAAAATTATGAGCAAATATAAAGATTTATTAATCAGATTAAAAAACAAATTCGCCGGCATTAGGGTGATTAGGGTTCTTACGTTAATATGTATTTGGGTGATTGTAGTTTTTAGTGTATCATCAGCATCCCTAATTTTACGTTCTGCGATAGTGATGGATATTTTTATTGTAATGAATCTGCTTTTTGTAATTATGATTTTTCATATAATGACGTTATGTAGAAAAAATATGACAACGGACTTTTCTATATTTCATATACTGATATCGATTTTTATATTTTCTAACACAGCAGTGGTTAAAATGCCTGTTATATTGCTTGTTTTGAAGGAGGGCTCAGATCTTAATGACTGGGTGATAAGGGGTACTTCTTATCTTGTGGCTGGGACAGGAAATATCGTACACCTAATCGCAGGCTCTGCAGGTTTTTTATTAGCTTTTTCTTTTGTTGTTATAGTATTAAAGAGAACTGCCTATACTGTAGAAGTTACTGCAAGATTTTCTCTTGATAAAATGGCGAAGAATAGTATCTTAATCAATTCAGAGCTTGCCAGTTGCATAATAACAGAATATGAGGCAATGGAAAATAGAAAGAGACTTCAGAAAGAAGTAAATCTATATTCAGCAATTGATAGAGGATTTAATTACGTATCTGGATATTATAAAATAATAATACTTTCAATTTTTATCATAATTCTTGGAGGTATCTTAATTGAGATTCTGCATCACGGCGGAGAGATCTTTTCTGCAATAAAAATATATATTCCTCTTGCTATAGGAAGCGGCGTAATTTTTTTATTGCCTGTTTTACTGCTATCTATGACTGTGAGTTTTTATTTAAGAAAATCAGTTAATGAAGAGAAAAAAATACTATATCAAGATTTAAAACCTGTTAATGAAGAAATAATAAAAAAGATTAAGTCTATAAACCAAAACCTCAATGAAATGAAAATTATTCAAGATGATATAATACGGCTAGAAATTGGTTTGGGCTTAATACATCTGGTTGATGAATATTTTGAAAATAATTTGCTCAAAAGAATTTCATTGATACATAAAGAAATTGAAAGAGAGACAGGTATATGTATACCAAGAATACGTATAAGGGATAATATTAATCTAAAAGAATTTGAATACTCCTTTTATATATGTGGCAAAGAGATGATAAAATATGAAATTGAATATAATAAATATTTATGTATAGAAAATGGACGTGTAAAAAATAAGATTGATGGTAAATGTATTAAAGACCCTACTTTTGGTCTTCCAGCAATTCTAATAAATAAAGAACAAATAGAGGACGCTGTTGATGCTGGTTATATTGTTGCTGATGCTCAAGATATTATTTCAGTTAGTTTGCGTCATTTTATGAAAGAAAAATTATTTGAGATATTTACTTACGATAATTCAAAAAATTTATTAGAAAAAGTCTCCGAGTCAAATCCTTTATTAATTTATGATTGCTATTCAAAATATAGACATATAGAAATAAAAAGGATACTGAGCAAGATACTCGAAAAGAAGAAAAATTTGTTAGATATAGTGAAAATAATAGAATTGTTAATATTTTACGCAGATGAAAAGGATGATATTGATAAAATTACTGAGTTGATAATAAAAGAATTGCCACAACCTTTTACTCCTACTGCTTTTGAAGTTATTGAAGGTATTTTTGCAAAAGATATTAAGGAATACGGTTCTTTTGGAACAATTTCTCCTGCTGTAGTTAAATATCTTGAAGCCAAAAAGAGTAATGCTAAAACAAGTAAGGAAAAATAAGGTCTCTTTTTTATTTTTTGGTGAGGTTTTTATAAATTTAAGAGCATATATAAAGAAAGAGTTAATCAGTTATGAGACAAAAAATAAGAAGTTCTTTTGTAGGTTTACTTTGGTTTGATGAAAGGTATACAGATATAATAGATGCTAAGGGTGTGATAGCGTTTTCGGTAAGAGATGCTATCATGAAACAAACAGTATTACCTAAAGGGTCGCATGGGGAATATAAGTCAAAAAGATTTACAACGCCTAGAGCAAGAGTAGAGTTAAATGCTGGTATTGTTACACTTTCAATTGGTGAAGGGTGTCCAGAGTATATGATAGAAGAAGTTATTAAGTATTTTGGTTTAGGTAGGTACAGGTCAAAATTAAAAATAGTAAGAGCTTCTTTTTGGGATAAGAAATAGGTGTAGGTGTGTAAGAAATGGATAATATTAAAAGTAATTTAGTTAAAGCAGACATGCAAAAATTGAATAAGTTAGGGGAATTAGCTGGACAGGATAAGGATTTATATTATTGGATTGAGACAGAAATAAGAAAGATTCCAGAGTTAAGTGGTTTAGCAGAAGGTAGTTGGGTAGAGAATGGGTCATTGTGGGATATAATGTATGTTAGTATTAGGAGAACAAATATAGATAGTTATTTTATAATGGATGGGGAAAGATATGTTGGATTTATTGCTGGTGTAATTGCGACGAATTTGGATAGTAGGCAGTATGTTAGAAATATAAAAACATTTCAATTAGAAAAAGGCAGCAAAGGCAGTGATGTTAGGTATGAAGATATTTTAGAAAAAGTTAAAGAATATATAGCTGATTATTATTTGGTTTGTTGGAGTTCAATGATTAGTAATCTTGATGCAGTTAATGCATATAAGACATTTACAAAAAGGAATAAGGGGAAAATTGAGGAAACGATGGAAGGTATTAGGTTTGAAATAATGAGAGGATATAAGTGGATAGCCGGAAAGGGGTGGGAGCAAGAAAATGAGTGAGTTAGTTTATATTGGGTATAAGGGATAAGGATATAGACAAAGATAATTGGTATTGTATAAGTACATCTAATGAAAATGCTCCTGTTGATTTAAGGAAATCAAGCATATTTCTTATAATATAGAAACAGAAGGGTAAATTCCAAAGTAAATATAGCCGTAATTAAGGGCTACTTTGGCATCCTCTTTTCTTTAATATACTCAATCAGTCCGCCACACTCAGCAATTTCCATGATAAAATCAGGTATTTTGCTACAAGGATAAGTCTCGCCAGTGGTTTCGTTATAGATCTCCCCATTGATGTAATCAAGCTTGATGCAATTGCCAGTTTTGATTTTATTGGTTTCCTTGCATTCCACAGGTATTATACCTATATTGATGCAATTACGGTAGAAGATCCGTGCAAAATCCATTGCTACCACAAACTTTACACCCAGAGCCTTGAGCATCAGAGGCGCAGTTTCGCGACTGGAGCCTGAACCCAGGTTACGCTCAGCTACAAATATTTCACCTGGTTTGTAATTAGAGGCAAAATCCGGGTCTATGGGAGACATTGTATAAATCTTGGCGTCCTCTACTGTCCACTCAAGATAAGCGGGTGGTGAAATAATATCTGTGTTGATGTTATTGCCATATTTCCAAACTTTCTCGTACTGCATCTGCGTTGTCTCCTTTTAAATCACACGGGGATCAACAATCTTCCCTGTGATCGCTGCGGCTGCTACTGAAACAGAAGATGCCAGATAAACTTTGGATTTTTTGCTGCCCATTCTACCCAGGAAGTTGCGGTTTGTGGTGGAAATGCAGATTTCATCATCAGCCAGAGCGCCCGAATGGATACCCAGACATGCGCCACAACTTGAGGCGAGAATCACCGCGCCAGCATCTGCCAATATATCCAAAACCCCATCCTTTAGACAGCGGTTGTAAATCTCCCGAGATGCAGGGGAAACCAGCAAGCGTAAACCCTTTGCAATCTTCTTTCCTTTTAGGAGCTGAGCAGCTAAAAACAAATCGGTGTATCGTCCTCCGGTACAGGATCCTATGTAAGCCTGATCAATAACCACTGGTTCCATTTCCGTCAGATCAATAACATTGTCCACTTCATAGGGGCATGAAACTTGAGGAACAAGACTGGAAGAATCAAAAGCATAAACAGAGCTATACTCAGCATCAGGATCAGAATTGACCCAACTAAAATCCCCAGTCACACCAAATGCACGAAGATACTCAGCTGTAACGCTATCATATCCAATCAATCCTGCTTTTGCCCCAGCTTCCACTGCCATATTGGTAAGGCAAAGTCTTTCATCCATGTTCAGGTTGCTGACAGTGCTGCCGCAGTATTCAATTGTCTGGTAAGTAGCGCCGGAATGCCCTATCTCTTTTATAGTTCGCAAAGAAATATCCTTAGCCATTACAAGAGGAGCAAGCGAATTGTTCCACTCTATTTTAACTGTGCTCGGTATACGCATCCAGGTCTGCCCGGTAGCAAGAACACCTGCCATCTCAGTAGACCCAATCCCTGTGCCAAAACTCGCAAGAGCCCCATAGGTGCAGGAATGGGAATCAGTTCCCACGATCACTTCGCCTGGTAGAACATGTCCTTTTTCTACCATTACCTGATGGCAAGGGCCGCAAAACTCATAGTAATTTTTACAGTTGTTTTCTTTTGCCCAATCCCTTGTAAACTTTACAACATTAGCTTGTTTTTCGTTAGCAGGCGGTGTGTAGTGATCTGAAATGATTACTACGCGGCCAGGATCCCAAACTGTTGCTCCGAGTTCTTTAAGCCGGTCATCAATTTCTATTCTGGGACCCAGAACATCATCCATCATAGCCTTGTCTATGTTTACCCAAAAAATATCATCGACATTAACAGATGGCTGTCCAGCAGCTTTAGCGAGTATTTTTTGTGACATAGTCTTACTCATTTAACACCTTCTTAGATTTTATATAGTTAGAGCCCTAAAAAAGAGAGGCTGTTGTGCAACAGCCTCTTTATTGATTGATCAGTCAAGATAAACTGATTATTTTTTAGCTTCTTTAAAGTATTTTACAGCTCCAGAGTGCAGTTCAGCAGGAGCAACTCTTTGCATGGCTTCAATGGTCAAATCAGCTAACGAAGCATGAATATTTTTAAGATAACTAACATTCTCACCCATTGATCTAACAACTTTATAAATAACATCTTCTGGTACATCTGTGTTGGTAACTAAAATCAAGGTACCTGCAACTGTTGGGATATCTTCTTTCAAGAATGAATAAGTGCCCTTGGGGATTATTGTTTTATAAGTTCCTACTGCGGCATTTACTTTCTTAATAGCTTCTTCTGACATGGGCAGCAGAACAAGATCCATATTGATAGCAGCATCCACTACATGGCTGGAAGGCATTTGTATTAAGTTACTGTGCGATTGTATTCTATTATCCTTCATTAAATTGAGAGATGTGCCC